>NZ_JACTOJ010000007.1:0-227083 GCF_032335695.1 Clostridium sp. 19966 | reverse complement strand
ATTTTAATTATTATCCATTTTTTAAAAATTATTCATGGATAATTTAGTGGTTATTCTTTTTTTCTTTTTTTAGGGTCAATTGACCCTAAAAATTGGTTTTCAGAATAGCCTAATTTTAAAGCATAGCCTAATAAAATTATAACATAAAACAATAATTTTAAGTTAATGCAAGAATGTGAAAAAATCCAAAAAACAGTAAAGAAATAATTGTTTAATAAAACTTGAACATATTAGCTATTTCTTTTAATCATAAAATGTATTATTATAAACGTACATTTGACTTTTATTTGAAATTTAGGAAGCTATTCCATTGAGGCTAATGTCTAATATATTGGGAGGTGAGGATATATGAAGAAAACTATTAAATTTACTTTATTTACTATGTTGATTTTTGTATGTTTTATAGGCTTTGTAGGATGTAAGTCTGCAGCCAAAGTGTCAGAAAACAATTCAAATGGATTTAGTCAAGCAGAAGCAATTGATGAATCTGTTAAGAACCATCCTGAATTTCCTACTAATCCGAATGATACAATTACAAAGGAATTACCAACAGGGGGACCGTCTGGTTCAACAGCAAAGGTTAAATATACAACAAAGGTTCAATTATCTAGCAAAGGCTCATATTTAGTTACACTTACAAAAGATTGGGGCATCACTGTAAAAGGGACTTATGTAAAAAGTTTCTGGAAGTATGAAGTTACACCCAATAGCACAAAACTTATAGATTATGTTGATAATGATAAACTCCCTGGCACAATGAAATGATAAAACATTGAAGAAAATATAAATTTGATATATAGAGGGGAAGGGATTATTTTGAGAGCACCTATGCAAGTATTAGTTATACCATATAAAATAATAGACGGAAAACCAGAATACTGCATTTTTATGAGAAGTGACGTTCTTTATTGGCAATTTATTGCAGGAGGTGGAGAGGATAAAGAAACTCCATTTGAGGCTGCCAAACGAGAAGCATTTGAGGAAGCAAACCTTAAACTGACACTTCCTTACTATCAATTAACATCAACCTTTTATGTACCTGCTGACTGCATTTCTGAAAAACATAGGCAGTATTGGTCAGCAGACACATTTGTTTTACCTGAATATTGTTTTGCAGTAAATGTGGATTCAGAATCTATAAAATTGTCCTCAGAGCATACTGAATATAGTTGGGTTACATACGAGAAAGCAAGAGAGCTGTTATATTGGCAAACCAATAAAGTTGCTCTTTTTGAACTTGATAATAGAATAAAATCGAATATGTTTTAACTGAAAGGGCGGAATTCTCCTAGCTTCTATTAAGTGGGAGATGGATAGCCCTTATTATTTTAGATTCGATGCCTTTATCAACATTCTTTTAAAACATAGCCTTGATTATAAATAGAAGGTTTATTATGACATGTCTTGAATTGCTTTTTTTATAGACGTAATATAAAATGAGTAAATAATAGATGATGCGAAGGGATTTATATAAAAATGATGGATAATTTTAAAATAACTTTTGATAATGCCAGAGAAAGCAAAAAAGAGGATTTATATTTTGTATTTTTTAAGGGAAATATATTGGTAAAGAAGCAAGGAGATTCAGTACATGTACCTAACTTCAGTGATATTGAAAAATTGGGTATAAATTATGAGCATAGTTTTTTTATAGGAGAGCTTGATGGTAAGGCTTGTTTTACTTTTAGGATTGAAACTGAGTTTAATCATTCAGAGGAACTTCAGTTAATTCCAATGAGGGACTTTGCCAGACTCATGAGTGAAGAGCTTTTTTTGATTGCAGGAAGGGGCAGCCAGATAATAAACTGGGACAAGACTCACAGCTTCTGCGGAAGATGCGGAGCTAAAACTGAAAACAAAAAAGATGAGATGGCAAAGCTCTGCCCTGAATGCGGAAATGTGATGTATCCTGTGATCTGTCCAGCTATAATAGTTGCGGTTATAAAAGAAGGTAAAATATTGCTTGCCCATAATGGTAATTTTAAAAATGATATGTACGGGTTAGTGGCAGGCTTTGTGGAAGCAGGAGAAGATTTGGAAAGCGCAGTAAAGAGAGAAGTATTTGAGGAAATAGGGATAAATATAAAGAATGTAGAATATTTCAAAAGCTCACCTTGGCCATTCCCTAATTCTTTAATGTTAGGATTTTTCGCGGAATATGCTTCTGGAGAAATAAAGGTGGATGGCAGAGAGATAGTTCATGCAGACTGGTTTTCTAAGAATGAATTTCCTAATATACCTGAAAAATTCAGCCTGGCAAGAAGGTTGATTGATGAATTTGCAAAAGCATAAAAGGAGAATCTATGGAACCGTACAGCATATTAAATAATTTAGTGTTTCTGGATATAGAGACTACAGGCATAGATCCTAATAAGGATAAAATAATTGAGATCGGTGCAGTTAAAATAATAAATAATGAAGTTACCAGGTTCACTTCCTTGGTTAACCCCAATATTCAGGTGCCTTTGAATATATTTGATTTGTGCAGGGGGATCACTCAGGAGGAGCTGGAGGAGGCCCCACAGCTTGGAAAGGTCATGGAGGAGCTTTTGCTTTTCATTGAAGAGCGTCCTTTGGTATGCCATAACTCAGGTTTTGAAAAAAGCTTCCTTAAGGTGAAAAATGAATTTTTAGATTCTCTGGAGCTGGTGGCTATTCTTTATCCAGAGCTTCCGGAATTTAATCTTCAATACTTAATAAAAAGGTTTCTGCCTGCTTATAAGGAAGAGATTCACAGAGGGCTTAGTGATTCTGAAGATACAGTTAAAGTACTCAACTATGTAATAAGCAGCTTCTATGAAGAAAATGGTTATATTCTTCCTATGAGCATAACCGAGCTTTCAGGGTGGAGCTGGTATAAGTATCTTCAAGGCATAAATATGGAGGTAGTAAAGCAATTTGTAGAGGACAGACCCATTACCTTCCAAAGAAAGCTGGAGGAGCCCTATCCTGTATTTGCTCTTAAGCATTATGAAAAACTTTTTGAGCAGCAAGAAATTTGGAAAAGAAACGGCAGAAGTTATACTTTAAGACCCCAGCAGAAGGAGGCTTCCAAGTTCATAAGGCAGGGCTTGGAAAAAGGGAAGATAACCATAATGGAAGCTCCTACCGGCCTTGGCAAAAGCATGGCCTATTTGCTCCCATCAGCAATATACTCTCATTTAAAGCAAGAAAAGATAATAGTATCTACTAATACTAAAAGCCTCCAAAACCAACTGGTGGATAAGGATATACCAAACCTTTTAGAAGCCTTGGATTTAAAAAGTGATGTGAATTATACCTTGATGAAGGGCAAAAATAATTATTTGTGCTTTGACAGGTTTGAAGATATAGAGTATCCCGAAGATATGCAGACTCTAATAGGCTATATATATCTTAAAAGATTGATGACGGAAAAAGGCTTTGGTGATAGTGAGGAAATAAATTATGCTATAAGGGAAAAGCTTAAGCTTAATCCTTTAATAGAGCAGTGTCTCTGCGATGCTGAACTTTGCGATGTAGATGTGTGCAAATACAAGGATAGCTGCTACTATGCTTCTAAGGTAACGGCTTTAGCTGAAGCTCAGCTCATAGTGGTAAATCATTCTCTGCTTCTTAAATGGCCCTATCAAAATATAGTGCCTCTTGAAAATATAATAGTGGATGAAGCTCATAATCTTACCCAGGAGGCCTATGATGCTTTCCAGAGCAGCATAATTTCCTATGAGCTTGAAAAATTTGTATCAGATATATATAACAGCAAAAACCAGAAGGGATACCTGTATTATCTGGCTAAAAGAACACAAAAAGATAAATTGCCCTTAGAGGAAATGGAGGCTGCTATAGCTCAGTGCATAAACCAGGCAAGGAATATAGGAGCTGCCTTTGAAAAATATATAGTTTCTTTCGGGATAAGCAGGGACTATAATATCAAAGAGCATCTTAACAAAGGAAATGCAAAGCTTGCAGGGGTAATAAAGTATGTGGAATATTTGAAAGAAGACTTAAAGGAATTAAATAGGCATTTGGATGCAGCAGTGGCTACTTTAAAGGAGGTTTCCACTCTTGAAAAGGATAAAAGGCTGAAAATATTAATAGAAAAGGTAGAAACCATAAATGCCTATACCAGCTTAATTGAAAATATGCTGCTTCAAAGTGAAGAAGATTGCTGCTTTTATTATGAAGTAGACAAGAATTTTAATTGGTGGAAGCTTTCCATGATACCTCTAGATGTTTCAGGTGCCTTTTATGAAAAAGTTCTTAGCGGCATAAAAAGCTGCTTATTTATATCTGCAACTCTCAGTACGGATAACGGCTATAATAATCTGAAAAATACCCTGGGAATAAATATTGCTAAATCAGAAAATAAAGAAATAATAGATGTACCTCCTATAGAACCTGTTTTTGATTATAAGGGAAAAAGTGCTGTATATGCTGTAGATGGGTTTGATCCTAATGATGCGGAGGGGTTTGCAGGGAATTTAAAGCTATTTCTTTTAGAGCTTTTAAATAATGTGGATGGAAATATCATAATGCTTTTCACCAGCAGAAAAAGACTAGAAGCCTTCCGGGAAGAAGCAGAGATGGAGCTCAATTCCTTAGGCATAAGATTGGTTCAGGGTAAGAAAGATGTAGAGAAACTGAAGTCCAGGAAGGATAGGTATATCCTTTTAGGGTCTAAAGGTTATTTTGAGGGGATAGATATTCCAGGAGATGCCATGACCACAGTTATATTGGATAAAGTGCCTAATATAAATAGCAAGGAACCCTTTTATAAGTCTCTTATAGATAATAGTGTGGAAGGTGGCAAAAATTATTGGAGAGCCTACGCAGAGGTGAATTTTCCAATCGTATCTATAGATTTAAAACAGATTTATGGAAGGCTTATAAGAACCGAATATGACTATGGAGCATTATTTATAATGAGCAAGTTTGATGCTAACAATTCTACAGTAAAAAGACTTGAGAATCAGCTTCATGGAGTACCTGTCATAAGAAAAGGTCTTGAAGGCAATTTTATGGATTTGAGCTTAAGAACTATAAGGTGGAAGCAGATAAATCTATATAAGATAATGAAAGAAGTACAAAAGCCTTTAAAAAGGAATATTTCAGAGAAAAAGAAGAATAAAGAAATAAATTCTCTTAAGGAAACAGAAGAGTTTATAAATGCATATATGGAGCAGGAATATGAAAAAAGGAAGCTGAATTACGATGCTAAGATAATTTTAGGGGAAGAGGCAAGTATATACATAAGAGATAGAAAGCTTAATTTAGGAGCTAATAAAGAGAATATAAACAAGTATTTTAAGGATATAGTCTAGAATTTAAGCTTTAGGAGGACTTAAAATTATGAATAAAACCATCGGATTATTAGCCCATGTTGATGCAGGTAAAACTACCTTTGCAGAGCAGATACTTTACCATACAAACAGCATTAAAAAAAGAGGAAGAGTCGACCACAAGGATGCCTTTCTAGATAGCCACAGCATAGAGAGGGAGAGAGGAATCACGGTATTTGCGGATCAAGCTGTCTTTAACTACAAAGCTTCAAATTATTGCTTAGTGGATACCCCAGGACATATAGATTTTTCTCCAGAAATGGAGAGAGCTATAAGCATAATGGATTATGCGGTATTAATAATAAGCGGTGTAGAAGGGGCGCAGGGACACACAGAGACTGTATGGCAGCTCCTTAGAAAACATTCCATTCCAACCTTTTTTTTCATAAATAAAATGGACAGAGAGACAGCCAGCCTTCAGGCAGTAATAAAAGAAATAGAAGAGAGCCTTACAAGTGAAACTTGCTTCCTTTCAGAACCTGTTTTAGATAATATGGAAGAGGAACTTATAGAATTTATAGCTGAGAGAGATGAGGAAACCTTTCAGCATTATTTAGAAGAAGGCTACAGCAAGGAGCTTTGGATAAATACTCTAAAAAAGCTAATAAAGGAAAACAAAGTATTTCCATGCTTTTCTGGCTCAGCTCTTCAGGATATAGGAATAGAAGAGTTCTTGAATTGCTTGGACATGCTTACCTATACAGAATATTATATGGACAAGGAATTTAGCGGCAGAGTTTATAAGATAAGACACGATGAGCAAGGAAATCAAATAACCTTTATAAAGGCTCTAAGCGGAAGCCTTAAGGTGAGGGATGAAATAAAAATAAATGCTCATGAAAAAGAGAATATAGAGAAGATAAGCCAAATAAGAATTTATAATGGGGATAAGTTTACTGCTAAGGATTTAGTAACGGCTGGAGAGGTATTTGCTGTAGTGGGAGCAAATTCAGCTAGAGTAGGATATGGAATAGGAAATTTAAAAGAGACCCTTAGCTATGAAATGATACCTACATTAAAATCTAAAGTAATATTTGATTCAAAGCTTAATGCAAAAGATGTTCTTTATAAATTTAGGCTTTTGGAAGCAGAAGATCCATCTTTAAATGTAATATGGGAAGAAAAGCTTCAAGAGCTGCAGGTGCATATAATGGGAATAATTCAGCTGGAAGTATTAAAAGAAGTAGTTAAAGAAAGATTCAATCTTCCAATGGATTTTGGTCCCTGTGAAATTCTTTATAAGGAGACTATAGAGAAAGAGGCTGTTGGCTATGGTCACTTCGAGCCATTAAGGCATTATGCAGAGGTTCATTTAAAGCTGGAGCAAGCTCCAAGAAATACAGGAATAACCTTTGAGAACCAATGCCACTCGGATGATATGACAGAAGGGAATCAAAATCTGGTTCGCAGCCATATATTTGAAAGGGAGCATCACGGCATATTAACTGGTTCCTCCATAACCGATATAAAAATCACACTTTTAACAGGAAGAGCTCATAATAAGCATACTTCAGGAGGAGACTTTAGAGAAGCTACCTTTCGAGCTTTAAGGCAGGGCTTGGAAAGCACTAAAAATATTCTGCTGGAGCCTTATTATCGTTTTAAAATAGAGGCTCATATAGATTATATGGGAAGGATATTATCTGATATTCAGAAGTTTAATGGCAGTTTTGAAGCCCCCGAAATTAATGAAAATCATAAGGTTATTATAATAGGAAGAGGGCCGGCAGCCACTTTTATGAATTATGGAGTGGAATTTGTAGCTATTACTAAAGGAAAAGGAAAGCTAACCTTTATATTTGATGGATATGATTTATGCCATAATGAAGAGGAAGTAATTAAAAAAGCAGACTATAATAAAAATGCTGATATAGAATATACTTCTACTTCAATATTCTGCTCAAAAGGGCAGGCTTATTTGGTAGAGGGAAAGGATGCAAAGGCATATATGCATTGTCTAACATAATTAAATCTTTTAATAGATAAATATCGGAATATCGCAATATACAAAAACATGTTATAATGGTTTAGGATGAAAAGAAAAGAGATGAGCTTTAATGACTAAAATTATGGTTGATAGCACTTGTGATCTTCCAGAGGAACTGCTGAAGAAATATGATATCAAGATTTTTCCTCTCAGGGTTCTAATCGAGAACAAGGAATATATTGACAAGGTAGATATACAGGTTGATGAAGTTTACAAAGCTATGAGAAAAGGCATATTACCTAAGACCTCTCAGCCTAATCCAAAGGACATATATAATATGTTTAATGAATATTGCGCAAAGGGAGAAGATTTTATATTTATAGCTTTTTCTTCAGTGATGTCTGGAACTTATCAGCTAGCTGAGGCTATAATGAAAGAATTCAAGGAAAGGTATCCCCATATTAATATGACTGTGATTGATTCCCAGGGAGGATCAACAGCCACAGGACTTATTGCAAGAAATGCAGCAATTTTAGCAGAACAGCCTGGACAAACCTTTGAAAATTTGGTGAAAAACATAGAAGCAATGGTTGAGAGCATAGAGCACGTATTTACCATATCGGATTTAAACTGGATGATTAAAGGCGGGAGAATAAGCAGGGCTCAAGGAATCATAGGAAATATGATGGACATAAAGCCCATACTTGATGTTAATAATGGGTATATGGAAGTAATAAAAAAGGTGCGGGGAAGAAAAAAAGCCTTGAACACAGTGGTAGACATCTTAGAACAAAGAACAGCTGGACTAACGGATCAGATTATTGGAATAAGTCATGCAGATGATTTAGAAACAGCAGAAGAATTGATTAAGCTTATTAAAAGCAGAGTAGGATGTTCAAACTTCATTGTAAATAAGATAGGCAGTGTACTAGGAAGCCATCTGGGTATAGGCGGAGTTGGAATATTCTTTTTTAATGGTAATGTAGATAGAAGTCTTATAAGATAGAACTATGTTTTAAATAAAGATTGTCATAACTTTCCAAGGAGAGTTAAGACAATCTTATTATTTTAATTTGAAAATTTCTTTGGTATAATAGGACTCATTAAAACTTAGTCATTTGAGCATGGCTTTAGGAGATGAAAATAATGGTTAACACGGATAAGATAAAAGAAGCGGTTAAGCTTATAATAGAGGCTATTGGAGAAAATCCAGAGAGAGAAGGTCTTGTTGAAACTCCGGATAGAATTGCAAGGATGTATTCTGAAATATTTTCTGGGCTTGAGGAAAAAGCAGAGACTCATTTATCCAAGACTTTTACGGTAGAAAATGATGATTTGGTTATTGAAAAGGATATTCCTTTTTACTCCATGTGTGAGCATCACTTTCTGCCTTTCTATGGGAAGGTTCATATTGCTTACATACCCTCAGGAAAAGTAACAGGTTTAAGCAAGCTTGCCAGAACTGTAGATGTATTTGCTAAAAGACCTCAGCTTCAGGAAAAAATGACGGCGGATATAGCAGATGCTATATATGATGAATTGCAGGCCCAAGGGGCATTGGTTATCATTGAAGCGGAGCATCTGTGCATGAATATGCGTGGAATCAGAAAGCCAGGCAGCAAAACTAAAACTATAGCGGCCAGAGGAACACTTTTGCAGGATAAAGAACTTAAAAAAGAGGTATTAGCTCTTATAGCAGATTAGTGAGGAAACCAGTTATGAAAGATTCCAAAACTTTAATAAACTCAATACTTTTAAACCAGCTATACAAGGAATGTTTATATAAAAATAAAAGGCAGGAGGAATTAAGAGAATTTTGCCACCATGATTTAGAACACTTTTTAGCTGTAGCTAGAATAGCTTATATAATAAATCTTGAAAGAGGCATGAAGCTGGATAAACACATTATTTATGCAGCAGCTTTGCTCCATGATATAGGGAGATGGAAGCAGTATCAGGAGGGTACTCCTCATGAACTTGCCAGTGCAGAGCTTTCTTTAGAAATACTCAAGGAATGTGAATATGGAGCATCAGAAATTCACATTATAATTAATGCTATAACTTCTCATAGAGAGTATCATGAAGGTATTGAAAATCTTTCAGAACTTATATATTATGCTGATAAAAAATCCAGAAATTGTTTTGATTGCCAAGCATCACAAAATTGTAATTGGTCTGAGGCAAAAAAGAATCATGGTATAGAGTATTAATTTTGAACTGGAGATGTATTATGAGTAAGATTATAAATATAGGAAATAAAGCTTTTGAATTAGATACAAGAACTTATGTAATGGGAATCCTTAATGTTACGCCTGATTCCTTTTCAGATGGGGGAAAATATATTGACATAGATAAAGCAGTTTACCACGCTAAGGAAATGATAAAACAGGGAGCAGACATTATAGATGTAGGAGGAGAATCCACAAGGCCTAATCATACTCCGGTGGGAGTAGAAGAGGAACTTAGCAGGGTTATTCCTGTTGTTAAAGCGTTAAGTAAAGAAATAGATGTGCCAATTTCAGTGGATACTTACAAGGCAAAGGTTGCAGAGATGGCTATGCTTGAAGGAGCGGCTCTAATTAATGATGTATGGGGCTTCAAGAAAGAACCACGAATCGCTGAAGTTGCTGCCAAGTATGATGCTGCCTGCTGCCTGATGCACAATAGGGAAACAAGTAATTATAGCAACCTTATGCAGGATGTTTTAAGAGATCTGCAGGAAAGCATAGACATAGCCTTAAAAGCTGGTGTGAAAAAAGACAAGATAATATTAGACCCAGGTATAGGTTTTGCAAAGAGCTATGAGGAAAATCTTGCAGTGATGAATCAGCTGGAGCTTATTTATTCTTTAGGATATCCAGTACTTTTGGGAACCTCAAGAAAATCTATGATAGGAAATGCTCTTAATCTTCCGTCAGAAGAAAGAGTGGAAGGAACCATCGCAACTACAGTAATAGGAATAATGAAAAAATGTGCTTTTATAAGAGTACATGATGTTAAAGAAAACAAAAGAGCATGTATGATGACAGATGCTATAGTAAGAAGATGATACATTAAGGTAGGTGAACAATATGGATAAGATATGCATAAAGGATCTTGAGGTCTACGGCTTTCATGGAGTGAATCAAGAAGAAAAGAATTTGGGACAAAGATTTTTAATATCAGTTGAATTAGGGCTTAGCCTTAGAGAAGCTGGAATTAGTGATGATTTGAATAAAACAGTAAATTATGCAGAGCTTTGCAATAGTATAGAAAGAGAATTTATAAGAGAAAAATATGATCTTATTGAAAAGGCTGCTGAAGAGCTGGCTAATTACATATTAACAAATTATCAAAGGGTGGAAAGGGTAAAAATACTTCTTAAAAAGCCTTGGGCACCTATTGGAAAACCTGTTGCTTATGCTGCTGTAGAAATTGAAAGATATTGGCATAAAGTATATATAGGTTTAGGCTCAAACCTGGGAGATAAGGAAAAGAATTTAGATGAAGCATTAGCTAAGATCAATAATAGGTCCTGTAAAGTGGAAAAGGTTTCTCCAAAATATTGCACTAAACCTGTAGGATATACTGATCAGGATGATTTCTTAAATTGTGCTGCTGAACTAAAAACTTTGTATACTCCGGAAGAACTTATTAAATTTATGCTGGATATAGAAAAAGAATTGAAGAGGGAAAGAATCATTAGGTGGGGACCTAGAACTATAGATTTGGATGTGCTTTTGTATGATGATATCGTAAGCCATAAGCAAGAGATAATAATACCTCATCCAAGAATGCAGGAGAGGCTTTTTGTACTTAAGCCTCTAAATGATATAGCTGCAGAGGCCTTTCATCCTGTGCTTAGGAAGAGTATTAATGAAATGTATAATGAATTATCTGAATCAGAGCAATAATATACCTAAGGATACAAATATATTTGAAGATAACTGTTTATTAATATATAATAATAACTAATATTGATTAATAATAGTTACGGAGGTAATATTATGCTAAAAGAATTTAAAGAATTTGCAATGAAGGGAAATGTTCTAGATCTAGCTATAGGTGTTATAATTGGAGGAGCTTTCGGTAAGATAGTTACATCCTTGGTGCAGGATATCATAATGCCACTGATGGGTGTAATAACTGGAGGGGTTAACTTTACAAATTTAAGCTTAGTACTTAAAGGTGCTCATGGCAAAACTCCAGCGCTTACTTTAAACTACGGAAGCTTTATTCAGAATATAATAGACTTTTTAATCATTTCCTTCTCTATTTTTATGTTTATAAAGCTGATTAATAATCTTAAGAAAGAGAAAAAGATCGAAGAAGTTGAGGAAGAAAAAGTATCAGAGGAAGTTATGCTGCTGCAGGAAATAAGAGATTTATTAAAGCAGAAGCAAGAATAAATTTATAATAGCTGATTAAAAAGGTGGTTTAAATATGATAGTAAAAAATGTTACTTTTTACATAAAGGCTGAGTATGTTGATGAATTCATTGCTGCAACCATAGAAAATCAAAATAATTCCAGGAAAGAAGAAGGGATAGCTCACTTTGAATTCTTTAAGAGTGAGGAAAATCCCCAAAAGTTTTTGCTATATGAAGTTTATACCACAGAAGAAGCTGTGGAGAAGCACCTTGAAACAGAGCATTTCAAAAAATGGATAGAAACTGTGGAAGGGTATTTTGAAAAGCCTAGAGATAGACAAGTATATGTTCCCATTACAGATATTATATAAAAAAGAAATTAAGGAATATATAGACACATATACTTCAGGGTGTTATAATACTTTAAAAGCTGTGAAGAGAAGAGTAGATAAAAAAGAGATTTAAAGAGAACCCTAGCTGGTGAGAACGGGTAAGAAATTTTTTATTGAAGAAGGTCTCAGAGCTGCGCACCGAGTCTGATTTCAGAGGTAGGCTGCTGCCGGGATAACCCGTTATAGTTATAGAGTATTATTATGTACTTGAAGAGGTTTGTATGGTGACATACAGACAAACTGAGGTGGTACCACGAATTTATAACTTTCGTCCTCAAGATTTATATCTTGGGAGGTGAAGGTTTTTTTATTTGTCAAAAATGGCTGAATTTATATCAGAGTCCAAATAAAATATAGGAGTGGTAACTAACATGTATGAAGAATTTGAAAATGCAGAGAATTTACAAAATATAATGACAGATGCTAATGATTTTACGGCGGAAAGAGTTAAAAAGCTTAATAAACTATACGAATTGGGAGTAAATCCTTATCCTTATAACTACAAGCCTACAGCTCACAGCAAGGATATACAGGATAATTTTGAAAATATAGGAGAAGAAGAGCAGCTCATTTTAGCAGGAAGGGTCATGCTTATAAGAAGAATGGGAAATGCTACCTTCGCCAATATTGTGGATGAAAAAGGAAATATACAAGTGTTCTTCAGTAAAAAAATTATAGGAGCGGAAAGCTATAAAGTTTTGAAATTAGTTGACCCAGGAGATATCTTAGGAGTAGAAGGGAAGGTTTTTAAAACTCAGACGGAAGAGATAACTATAAGGGCTATGAAATTTGAATTGCTATCAAAATCCATTAGAACCCTTCCTGAAAAATATCATGGTATTCAAGATATGGATTTAAGGCAGAGACATAGATCTTTGGATATGATAATGAACGAAGAGGTTAAGGAAAGATTTATTAAACGTTCAAGAGCTATAACAGCTATAAGAGAATATTTAAACAGCATGAATTTTATAGAGGTAGATACTCCTGTACTGGATACTAAATATGGCGGCGGAGAGGCAAAACCTTTCACTACCTTCTTAAATGATTTAGACTGTACTGTCTATATGAATGTATCACCGGAGTTATATTTAAAAAGAATGGTAGTTGGCGGGATTGAAAGAGTTTATACCTTTTCCAGATCCTTTAGAAATGAAGGGATAGATAGAACTCATTACCCTGAATTTACACTTCTTGAGTGCTATGCCTCTTATGCAGACTATAAAGATATGATGCAGCTAATGGAAAATATATATGAATATTCTTTTACAAAAGTCAATGGAAGCACAAAAATTAAATATGGTAATGAAGAGATAGATTTCAAAGCACCTTGGAGAAGAGAAAAAATGTGTGATTTGGTTAAAAAGGATACTGAAATTGATGTAGATAGTCTTACCAAAGAAGAAATAGCCATTTCAATAAAAAGCAAGGGTTTGTTATCAGATATGGAGAAGGAGGGACTAGATATCGATGAATGCTCCAAAGGTGAGCTTATATTAAATTTATTCGAGACTTATTCTGAAAAAAAATTAATACAGCCAACCTTTGTAATAGATTTCCCTAAAGAGTCTTCACCTTTGTGTAAACTTCATAGAGACAATCCAGAACTTATAGAAAGGTTTGAGCCCTATGCATATGGAGTTGAGCTTGGGAATGCCTATTCAGAGCTTAATGATCCTTTAAGGCAGAGAATACTTCTTCATGACCAGGCTTCAAAGCTGAGAGCTGGCCTTGAGACAGCTAGTCCGATGGATGAAGAGTTTGCTGTAGCTATAGATAATGCTATGCCGCCAACTGGAGGACTAGGCGTGGGAATAGATAGATTAATAATGTTTATCACGGAGTCAAATTCCATAAGAGATGTCATAGCCTTTCCAATTATAAAAAGGTAGAAATATGATTTAGAACAGAGGCAAAAAAGAAAATATTGACATTATCCAACATTGGGTATATATTTTAAATATACTCAACGTTGGATATAAAGGAGAAAACTTTTATGATAAGAGCACTAATATTATATTTCTTAAGTGTAAGGCCTACTCACGGCTATAATATACAAAGATTTATTGAAATAAACGGTATGGATAAATGGGCGCGTATACAGTCTGGCTCCATATATTATGCACTGAATAAGCTAGAGAAGGATGGCTTTATCTATACACTTAAGGAAGAAAGAAATGGTGCTAGGATAAGAAAAATATATGCTATAAATGACAAAGGAAGAGAAGAATTAGTAAGAAGCCTAAAGGAAGAGCTGGCTGCACCTATAAATGCTGTGGAGTCAGATAAATTCCTCATATATATAATGTTTAATAGATTAACTAAAGTAGAGATAGTGCCTATAGTAAAAGAGCATATTAAAACCTTAGAAGAGAAAAAAGCATGGTGGGAGCAGGGAAAAAGAATAAAAGTTCTTGAAACCACACTAAAGGCTGAGTCCATGCATTTTGATGTGGTAATAGGGAATTTAGAGTATCAGATAAAGTGGCATGAAGCTCTTATAGAAGAAGTTGAGGAACTAATTAAATTTTCTGATGCTGTGGAAAAATTAATATATAACATAGACTTTGATAATTTAGATGATGTTCAATATGATATGGATAGCAAATGTAAGGCTAAAAAGATTCATAGCTTGGCAGATGATATAATTAGAGATCCAAACAGCACTAATGAAAAGATAGAACAGTTGATAAAACTATTAAAAAGTAAATAAACATACTAGTGGCTAAGGCCACTTTTATAAAATGATAATATCCAATGTTGGATATTATAAATAGAATATATAATATTGAGGAGAGTTTGAAATGAAATATATTTTACAGGTAAAAGAAATTGAAAAGAATTATGGAGAGAGAAAAGCAGTAAAAGGGATAAGCTTCAATGTGAGAGAAGGTGAGATTTTAGGCTTTCTTGGGCCTAATGGAGCAGGAAAAAGCACCAGCATAAATATGATTGCTACTGTGATTGATTATGACAAGGGAAATATGTTTTTTTATGATAGAGAGGTTAAAAAGAATGAAAAATATCTAAAGCAGAACTTAGGAGTTGTACCTCAGGATATGGCGGTTTTCAATGATTTGTCCGCTTATGAAAATGTTAAGTTTTTCTGCAGCTTGTATGGCATAAAAGGAAAGGAGTTAAAGAATAATGTGGAGGAGGCATTAAATTTTGTAGGACTATGGGATAGAAGAAAGGAGCTTCCAACTCAATTTTCAGGAGGTATGAAACGAAGACTTAATATTGCCTGCTCCATAGCTCATAAGCCAAAGCTTTTAATAATGGACGAACCAACAGTAGGAATAGATCCTCAATCTAGAAATAATATTTTGGAGACAGTAAAAGAATTAAACAAAAGGGGAGCCACTATTATCTATACCTCACATTACATGGAAGAGGTGGAGCATATATGTACAAACCTAATCATAATGGACGAAGGAACTATTATCGAAGAAGGTACCAAAGAGAAGCTTAAGAGCAAATACTCAAAGGACAATTTAGAGGATATATTCCTTCAGCTTACAGGAAAAGAATTAAGAGATTAGGGGGAAATTCAAATGAATGGTTTTTTAAATTTAATGAGTTATGGACTTAATAGAAGAAAAAAGGACTTTTTTATTATTGTTTACAATGTGGCAGCACCCATAATTCAAATACTGCTTTTAGCCTATCTTGCCACAAATTTTTTTAAGGGTGATTCCAGCATAAATTCAATGGATTACTATACTATAGTATTGCTTCCATTTTATATTCTTACCAGTATTATTACAGTAGCCTATGTGGCTAAAGATGAGAATTTTCATAAGACCTCTTACAGGTTTGTAATTGCTCCCATAGACCATAGTTCAATAGTTTTATCTAAAATTTTATCCTGTTCAATAGTTATTTTAGTATGCAATTTACTGAACTTATTAATCTTGAGAATTTTATCAGGAGTTAATTTTCAAGCAGGTACTCTGCCAATAATTCTAATGTTTTTTACAGAAGGCTTTATGGCATCAGCTATAGGCATATATTTAGGAATATGCATAAAAAACTTTAGCACCATAAAGGGTATACTCAATATACCTATAAGCATTTTAGGACTTTTAGGAGGAGTGTTTTTCCCAGTAGGCTCCTTGGGAGATACCTTTGAAAAGCTTTCTTATATTTCTCCCTTTACTTGGATAAATAAAGGTATCATATCAGGGATTTATGACAGTAATTATAACATACTTATATATTCGATAATAGTCAGTTTAATACTTGGAACTATATTTTCTGTATTATCCGTAGTTTCATTTAAAAAGGAGGCGTTCTTATAATGAGGGTTATAGGCATAATATTTCTTTCAAATTTTAAAAGGGTGCTCAGTGATAAGAAAAAGTTCTTAATAAGTTTATTGGTACCAGTGGTTACTATAATTTTAGCTATGGTAGTTAACTACTCCAGCAGTCCTTCAATAAATATAGGAGTAGTGAAAAATGTAAATTCTCAGGCTTCAGATAAGCTTGTATCGCTTTTGGAAAATACGAAAGGAGTTAAAGTTAAAATTGCAGAAGATAAATTTATAAAGACGGAAACTATTTTAGGTAAGTATGACGGAGTAATATTTATAAATAGAGATTTTGATAAAAGTGCTATAACAGACATAGGAAAATATTTTAAATTTTATAATGTTAAGGATTCTAGCACAAATGATATGCTTAAGGGTTTAGTAAGCTCTTATTTAGTAAGTGATAAGCCTATAGATATGGAGAGCACTATTGCAAAACTTCAGGGACAGACACTTTCAAAGGCAGAAAGAGTAATATCCTTTCTAGCAACAGTGTTGCTTATAAGTGCAGTAGTAAATGCTGCCATAATGATAAAGGATAGAGAAGAGAATACCTTTAATCGCTTTATGTATTCGCCTAATAAAGGCTTTAAATATATTCTTGGCAATGTTCTATATAATTATGCGTTTACCTATATGCAGCTGCTTATCGCAATTATCTTCACTTTCATACTAGGTATGGATTTTGGAATGTCCTCACTCACCTTGCTAGCCTATGCCTTACTTTTAACTCTTTTAATGACTACCTTTGGAACCTTTATAGCAAGTATATTTAAAAAAGAACTTTATGCCAATATGTTTGCAGGTGCTATAAGCTTAGTATTGTCTTTGGTGGGAGGTACTTTCATAATTTATGATAGGATGCCGAAGGGGCTTCAAGCCTTAAGTAATATAACTCCTAACAGGTGGATAATAGAGTCCGTGAAATATTTAGAAAAAGGTGCAGCAGGTACAGTAAATCCTATGATAATGCTTGCTTTATTTTGTCTCATATTTTCAATAGCAGCTGCAGTTATGAATAAGATGAGGAAGCTTGAATTTAGATAGTAAGGTTTATAGTGCAAAAAGTATTTATGAAAGCGGTTAATTTAAAATATTAGCTGCTTTATTTTTATGTAAAGAAATTAATGAAAATAAAAGAAAATACTGTTAATAATTTAGGATTGCAATTAATAATAATAGTTTTTTTATTGATTATATCCTTTTTTATAATTGATTTGTGACAAATTTACAAATTGCAAATTGATGTATGTCATATAATTGACTCTGGTAAAGTTTGGATTTAAAATAAAGTTTGACAAAACATATAGGCTTAGTTGGAATTAATTATGGCCTTTATGGATATGTTATAAAAAGGGGGAATATCAATGAAAAAGAAAATTATTAATGCAGTAGTTATAGCTTTAAGTTCCATGCTATTGCTATCTGGCTGTAGTGGCAGCACCAAGGATAAAAAGACAAGCAATCCTACAAAGGTGTCCAACATAAAGGATGAATATTATACTGCTAATGACCCAAGCAAAAATCCTGTGAAAGATAGCAACAGACAGAATACCTTTGTAGCAACCATATCAGAACCAGGGGGAGTATTTGTTCCATATTTTTATGACAATGGATGGGATGGAAATGCTATAGATCCTATTTTTGCATCTCTTGTAGCCACTGATGAAAAAGGAAATCCAGTTGCAGATTTAGCAGAGAAGTGGGAGATATCTTCTGATAATCTTACTTATACTTATCACTTAAGAAAAAATTTAAAGTTTAGTGATGGTTCACCACTTACTGCGAATGATGTGGCATTTACCTTAACTATTTTAGATGATCCAGCATACTCGGGATATGTAGATATCTCTCAAGCTGCTATAAAAGGTGCTGAGGACTATAAGAAGGGAAAAGCTGACTCTATTGAAGGAATAAAAGTTGTAGATGATAATACTATAAAGATAACTACTGAAAAGGTTAATCCATTAAGTCTTACTTTGCTTGGCGGCCAAGTACTTTCAAAAGCCTACTATGGAAAAGATTATAAGCGAGGAAAATTAGACTACTTAAAAGACCTATATTCAAAGCCATTGGGTTCAGGACCATATAAATTAGATAAGTATGTTACAGGACAAGAAGTAAGATATGTAGCTAATGAGAATTATTATGGTGGAAAGCCTAATATAGAAAATCTCATTTTTAAAGTTACAAGCAAAGATACAGCTCTCCAGCTATTTCAAACTGGTGAAACAGATATGGATGGTTTCAGCACTGATAAAGACACTATAGATGAATTAAAGGGCTTAGGTTTTGCTAATATTAGAATTCGTACCATACCTGATTATGGGTTTATATATATAAATAATAAAAAATCATACTTAAAAGATAAGGCTGTTAGACAGGCACTTATATATGGATTAGATCGTCAGAAGATCATTGATGTAAAGTATAACGGCTATGGAGAAGTAGCAAATGTACCTACAGCACCAATGATTTGGTCTTACACTGAGGATGGAGTTAACCAATATAAATTTGACCCTAATAAAGCCAAGAAATTATTGGACGATGCAGGCTGGAAGGTGGGTTCAGATGGAATAAGAGAAAAAGATGGAAAGAAACTAAAGCTTTCATATCTAACATCTAAAAACACAGATCAGACTATACCAGTTGCAAAAGAAGATTATAAGGCAATAGGAATAGATTTTGAAGCGGAAGTAATGGATTCAAATACCATGTTTTCCAAATTAAATAGCGGAGACTATGATTTAGTAGGCGTTCGTACATCTGGATTAGTGGATCCTAATGATTCAGTAGCAGAATTCTCTTCTCAAGCACCAGAAGGGCAGAATGTTTCAGGATATTCTAATGCTAAAATAGATGAACTGATAAAAGAAGGGGTAAGCACTACAGATATATCAAAGAGAAAAGAAATATATAAGAAAATTTATCAGGAATTCAGCAATGATCCTCCAGTAATATTATTAGATTATAGAAAAGGCGTATCAGCTTGGAACGGCAGAATCAAGGGGATAGAAAATGATAATTTTGCAGGGATATCTTCCACTAATCTTTCTAAGTTAAAGATTCAAAAATAAAAATTATATATTTAAAGGAAATAAAGATGTCTAGCATATTAAGTTGTGCTAGACATTTCTGGGAGGATATATATGAGAAAATATGTATTGCGTAGATTTTTACAGATGATCCCCATGCTTTTAGCTATATCCATAATCATTTTTTATCTTTTTGCATTAATGCCAGGTGATTATATTTCGTCTAATCGAAAATTGACTCCACAAAGGGCTCAGGAGTTAAGAAATCTTTATGGATTGAATAAACCTATAATAATCAGATATTTTATTTGGCTAAAAAATGTGTTTCATGGAAACTTCGGCTTCTCATTAAAATATTTGCAGTCAGTAACTTCATTAATCAATCAATATATATGGAATTCTTTCATTATTGCTATTGTTACCTTGTTTTTTACATGGACAATTGCATTAGTAATAGGAATTTTCTCTGCTACAAAGCAGTATTCTTTTTTTGATAAAATTGTTACATTTGGAGTA
This sequence comes from Clostridium sp. 19966, assembly GCF_032335695.1. Lineage (NCBI taxonomy): Bacteria > Bacillati > Bacillota > Clostridia > Eubacteriales > Clostridiaceae > Clostridium > Clostridium sp. 19966. The sequence continues at coordinate 207,235 of NZ_JACTOJ010000007.1, read as the reverse complement.
TTTGCATCTCTATCTATTCCATCTTTTTTCATAGGACTGCTTTTAATAAAAATTTTTGGCGTAGATTTGAGAATTTTACCAATAGGCGGAATGATTGATACGGGCAGTAATGCCACGGGATTAGCTTATGTGTTAGAGGTGGTAAGGCATATGATACTACCGGTGTTCATACTTACCTTTTTGAGCGTAGGCTCTCTTACTAGGTACTTTAGGACTGGAATGTTAGATGTTCTGAAGATGGATTTCGTACGGACAGCAAGAGCTAAGGGACTTAAGGAAAGAACTGTTATTTTTAAGCATGCCCTAAGAAATGCTATAATTCCGGCTATAACGCTGCTGGCCTTTGAACTTCCAGGACTTTTTTCTGGTGCAATAATAACAGAACAGATATTTAATTGGCCGGGAATTGGAAGAATACAGCTGGAAGCTCTAAACTTTAGAGATTATCCTGTACTGATGACCTTAACCATGCTGCTTTCTTTTTTAACTATTCTTGGAAATTTTATAGCGGATATTTTATATGCGGTAGCAGATCCGAGAATAAGGCTTAGATAAAGGAGGACGGAAGCAAGTGTTTGTAAGAAAAATTAATAATTCGATTTCAGCAACTAAAAAATCAAAATCTATATGGTATGAATCTTTTCATAGATTGACCAAAAATAAAATTGCAATAGTAAGCGCTGCGTTTTTAATATTTATGATATTATTCAGCTTCATAGGTCCCATATTTTCACCATATCTTTCAGATAATGTAGATGTAAGTATGATAAAACAAGCACCTAGTATAAGCCATCTTTTAGGAACAGATGATTATGGAAGAGATGTATTAACAAGGCTGATGCTAGCAGGAAGAATATCTCTTACTGTGGGAATTGTATCCATGATACTTTCTTTGATACTTGGAACTCTTTTAGGGGCTGTATCTGGGTATTATGGCGGAATTGTTGATGGAATAATTATGAGAATTGCAGATATATTGATGTCCATACCAGGGCTTCCGCTGCTTATAATAATTGCAGCATTATTGTCAGAATTAAAGGTTCCCACGGATTATAGATTATATATAGTTATGCTAATGTTAAGCTTTGTTGGATGGCCAGGACTTGCAAGGCTTGTAAGAGGACAAATATTATCACTAAGGGAGCAGAACTACATGAAGGCAGCAGATGTTTTAGGCTTAAGCGATAAGAGAAAAATCTTGAACCATCTTCTTCCTAATGTGTTTCCTCTTTTGATAGTGGTAGCTACCCTTAGTACTGCCAGCGGCATATTAAGTGAATCTTCCTTAAGCTTTCTTGGTTTGGGCGTCATTCCGCCGACTCCATCCTGGGGAAATATGATAAGTGCTGCAAATAACCTAATGGACTTTCAAAAGAGACCTTGGCTCTGGGTTCCACCTGGAGTTGCCATACTTTTAACAGTAATTGCTATAAATATATTAGGAGATGCAGTAAGGGATGCTTTGGATCCTAAGATGAAAGGAAGATAAATATGGAAGAAAGGGTAATTAGTGTTGAAAATTTAAAAACATATTTTTATGCTGATGGAGATATGAGTAAAGCAGTGGATGATGTCAGCTTTTCAGTAAAGAGAGGAGAAATAGTATCCATAGTGGGCGAATCGGGATGTGGTAAAAGTGTCACCTCTCTTTCAATAATGAAGCTTATATCTGAGCCTGGAAGAATAGTGGATGGAAGGATAATTTTCAATGGCAAGGATATATTGAAGATGAATGTAAAAGATATACAGAATCTCAGGGGAAAAGATATAGCCATGATATTTCAGGAACCTATGACTTCTCTAAACCCTGTGTTTACCATTGGAAAGCAGATGATAGAAACTATATTAGAGCACAGCTTGTTAAGCAAAAAAGAGGCCTATGAAAAAGCTGTTAATTTGATTAAAAAGGTAGGACTTCCTAGAGCGGAAGAAATTATGGATTCTTATCCACATCAATTAAGTGGTGGAATGCTTCAAAGAATAATGATAGCTATAGCATTGAGCTGTGAACCTAAGCTTTTAATTGCGGATGAACCTACTACTGCCTTAGACGTAACTATTCAGGCTCAGATTTTAGATATACTGAGGCAGATAAAAAGTGAAGAAGGAATGTCCATATTATTTATTACTCATGATTTAGGCGTGGTAGCTGAGATGGCGGATTACGTTATAGTAATGTATGCGGGAAAGATAATAGAAGAGGCTCCTGTGGTGGAATTATTTCAGAACCCTAAACATCCATACACCAAGGGATTGTTGAAATCTAAGCCAATTATCGGAAAGCGAAAAGAAAGACTTTATTCTATAAAAGGACAGGTGCCAGATCTATCTGAGCTTACGGATTCATGTTATTTCAGCGACAGATGTGAAAGCTGTATGGAAGTATGCAGGCGAAAGCAGCCAGTATATACTTCAGTTTCAGAAAATCATAAGGTAGCTTGCTGGCTTTATGGACAAGGAGGAACAGATGAGTGAAGAACTTTTAAAAGTAACACAGTTAAAGAAATATTTTGCTAATAACAATAGCTTGTTTGGAAAATCGGGGGAATATGTTAAGGCTGTTGATGGAGTAAGCTTTAACATAAGCAGAGGAGAAGCCTTTGGATTAGTAGGGGAATCCGGCAGCGGTAAGACAACGGTAGGACAGACTATCTTAAGGATGAATGAGAAAACCTCAGGAGAAGTTTTGTTTGACAATATTGATATACATGCTTTAAGAAAAAAAGAATTGAAGAGGATTCGCACTAGGATGCAGTATATATTTCAGGATCCATACAGCTCTTTGAATCCGAGAGTAAGAATATGCGATGCCATAGGAGAGCCTCTTTTGGAGCATGGCTTGGCAACTAAAGATACTGTTTATAGGAAGGTGGAGGAGATTGTAACTTTATGTGGACTTTCTACTCGCTATATTGATAGATATCCGCATGAATTTTCAGGGGGGCAGAGACAGCGTATTGTTATAGCAAGAGCTATGGCTTTAAACCCTGAATTTGTAGTAGCTGATGAACCTGTGTCAGCTTTAGATGTATCCATACAAGCTCAAATAATTAATCTTTTTAGTGATTTACAAAAGGAGAGAGGGGCAGCATATTTATTCATTTCTCATGATTTAAGTGTGGTAGAGCACCTGTGTTCTAGAATAGCAATCATGTATTTAGGAGTAATTGTAGAAATGGCCTCTAGGGATGAACTTTTCAAAAATCCACTTCATCCATATACAAAGGCTTTGTTATCTGCAGTACCAATTCCAGACCCCACCTTAAAAAGGAATAGAATAATTCTTCAAGGAGACATTCCCAATCCAGCTAATCCTCCAACGGGATGCAGATTTCATACTAGGTGTCAATATGCTTCTGATAAATGCAGAAATGAAATTCCGGAGTTCAGAAAAATTTCGGAAGAACATCAAGTAGCTTGTCACTTTGCGTAGTATATTTAAAATTACCAATTAATTACTATTTATATGATTGGGGCAAAACTAATATTGATCAGTTTTGCCCAATTTTTATGGAAAAAATAAATATAAGCATATAAAAAACTTAAAAATATTTTTTTGCATATAATAAAGCAGTGATTTGAAATGCATAAATGGGAGGAAAATTATGAAGAACAAAGAGGTGTATTTATGTGATATAAAAAACGGCAGTGATGTTAGCATAGCCTTGATGGTTATGAAGGTATTGTTTAAGGATAATGATAAGATTGTGTGCATATTAGCAGATAGAAGCGGAGATATAAAGGCTACAATCCCAACTAAAGCCGGTGACATTAAAGAAGGAAGAGTATTAAAGATAGAAGGTACAAAAGGCGGAACTTTAGAGGTAAGACACTATAAATTTATATCTGAATATGAGCTTTCGGATTATCTTCCAGCAGTAAAAACTCCTATTTCCGAGATAATGAGGGCTTTGGAAGCATCTACAAATAAATATATTATTTCAAGAGAATGCAGAAGCTTAAACGATTATTTCTTTAAAGATGAGGAGTTTATAGAGAGGTTTCAAAAAGGAATAGGTGGTGTGTCAATGCATCATAATTATTTAGGAGGGCTGGCAGAACATACCTTGAATGTGATGGAATTGACTGCTATGCTTTGTGAAAAATATGAGTGCAGAAGAACGGAATTAGCAGTGCTTGCTGCGAAGCTTCATGATATAGGGAAAATTTATGAATATAGCTATGATGGACCTTTTAAGTACAGCATCAGGGGTGAAATGGAAGGACATATAGTTATAGGCATTGAAATGGTGGATAAAGCCATAAGAGAAAATCCAAGAATTTATACGGATGATTTTGTTCACAGAATAAAGGGATGCATTGCTCAGCATCATGGTAAATATGAGTTCGGTTCGCCAAGGGAAATGAATATGGAGGAATCCTTCATATTAAATTATGCGGATTCCATAGATGCCAATATGAATAAAATTGCTCAAATAAAAGATAAAACAGAGCCAGGCAACTGGTCAGAATATGATAGAAGAATTGAGACTAAATTGTATTTATAGAATTGGCTATGGGTTAAAACAAACCATAAAATAATATCCTCTATAAGATAATATATAATAAAGATGGTTTTTAACTGAGAAAAAACCATCTTTTGTTTGTGATAGTATATGTTAAATAATATTCATTATTAATTATTAATTCTGTATAATTAAAATACAATAGAATTTTAAGCGAAGGATGAGGATTCTATGATAAAGACTACTGATAATATGAATAGTGAATTGAGTAATCAAATAAAAGTAGCAGATACAACAATGGAATCTTTCAGAAATATAATTGGTGCTTTAAATGAAAATGGGCCAAAGATTAAGGCTATAAATAATTCTGCTATAAGCATAAATGCCGAAAAAAATAGCATTCTCCAGAAAATTGAGCAAACATCCGCTGTACCGGAGGAAATATCAGCATCTTCTCAAGAAATTGTTACTTCCTCAGAAAAACTTATGTGCTCCGCAGAAAGAGTTGCTGCTACTTCTCAGCAGCTTGATAATATGGCTAAGGTTATGATGGAGGAAGTTGATAAATTTAAAATAAGCCTATAAAAACTATTAATTAAAATTAAGTAAGTAGGCATACTAATGATGAAGAAAAGCTGCACTTAACAAGGTGATGAAAATATGGATTTAGATGCCAATGATATTAACGGGATAATCAAAAATGTGTTAAATGCAATAGAAAGCAGCAGACAGCAGGTATTTGATATAGTTGAAAATATAAATAGAGAAGTAGAGAACTTAAAGCTTCAAATGCAGAGATTAAAAAATGATATTTCAAAAATTATTGAGGAAGTTGATGAATTAGAACGCCTAGACAAATCCAAAAGGAAGCTATTAGCGGAGATCTCATCAAATTTAAAAAAGTATACAGAAAAAGATATTAAGGAAGCTTATGAGAAGGCCTCTGATATAAGAACTCGCTTTCTAACAAAGCAAAATGAGGAAAGGCTTCTTAGAAAGCAAAGAGACGGCCTTGAAATGAGTCTAAAAAAAGCTATGAATAATGTTGAACGTGGAGAAAAAATAATTAATCAGATAAGCATAGCTATGAATTATCTTCAAGATGGTATACTTTCAGCCTTGGATGAAGCAGAGAAAAATTCAAATATTACTATGGCAATGAAAATATTAGAGGCTCAGGAGAGTGAAAGAGAAAGAATTGCCAGAGATATTCATGATGGTCCTGCTCAGAATATGGCTAATGCAGTCATGAAAGTTGATATATGTAAAATAATAATCAAGAAAGATGTATCTGAAGGAATTAAGGAATTAGATGAGCTAAAAGAAAGCGTGAAGGCGGCTCTTAAGGAAGTTAGAAGAATTATTTTTAATCTTAGGCCTGTTTCATTAGAAGAATTAGGCCCTGTGGAAAGTATAAAACAAATGGTGAATTCTATCACTGAAGAATCACTTATAGCAGTTAAACTTAATTTAAACCCTGCAGAGATAGATATAGACCATATAATCCAAGTGGCATTATATAGAATAATTCAAGAAATATTGAATAATATAATTAAGCACTCTAAAGCTGATAATGCAGAAATTAAATTATACTTTGGAAATCAATATTTGATGCTTATAATAAGTGATAATGGTCAAGGCTTTGACGTGAATAAAACTTTAAGACAGGTAAAGGAAAAGGGAACATCTTATGGATTGATAGGAATCATTGACAGGGTAAAGCAGCTTCAGGGAGATATAAAAATTCGCTCCCAGGAAGGCAAAGGCACCACCTATATAATTAAGCTCCCTGTTAACAGAGAGGTGATTAAGAATGAAAAACCAAGAAGTTAGAATATTAATTGCTGATGATCATGAAATAATAAGACAGGGGCTAAAAAGCATTATCTCCTTTGAGAAGGATATGAAAATTATTTGTGAAGCTGAAAACGGTGAGAAGGCTATAAGACTTTTAAGCAAAGAAGCTGTGGATGTAGCACTGCTGGATTGCAACATGCCCATTGTAGGTGGGATTGATGTGCTTAAATATATAAAAGCAAATAAAGAAAATATCAAGGTTATAATGCTTACTGTTGAAAATGACAGAAAAACTATTATTGAAGCAATAAATTTTGGAGCTGACGGATATATTCTTAAGGATTCAGCGGGAACCGAAATTGTAAATGCCATCAGAGTAGTGAAGGAGGAAGAAAAATATATTGATAAATCACTAGTGTCACTACTATTTTCTAATGTAAAAGTTAAAAATAAAAAGGATGCAAGCAGATTTGACAATTTGTCAAGGCGGGAACTTGAAGTGCTGTTTAAAATATCTGAGGGATTTAGCAACAAGGAAATAGGAGAACAGCTTTATCTATCAGAGAAAACAGTGAAAAACTATGCCACAAATATTTTTAGAAAAATAAATGTGGAGGATAGAGTGCATGCAGCGATTTTTGCCATAGAAAATAATATTCAGGATTATTCTGTAAGAGGTTAATCAATATTTTATTTGCTGAGAATTTCTTATTATTGTGTTATCATATTCATATTATATTAAATATTGGAATGATGTATTATGAAAAAAATAAAAATTTCTATACTATTTTTTGCAATTTTCTTAACAGCTTGTTCGTTGAATAATTCCAAGAGTACAAACAGTGTAAGTGAGAGCAACAAGCAAACTCAGGTTTCTGCACAAAATCAGGACAGCAATTCGCAAGAGAAAACGGAAACTTCTAACGATAATGCAAGTGCTGATAAAACTGTATCAAATAATACTCCAAGCCAAAATTCTGCTCAAGGTTCTGAGGGCAAAGCTAAAACTGATTCAACGCAAAATATTGCTGAAAAAGTTAAGGATTATATAATTAATGGTCAAGAAGCTAAACCATCAGCAGAAAAATATAATTGGAGTAAAACATTCTTAGATCAAGTTGATGTCAATAGTTTATATAAGAAATATGCAGCCAATGGAGGCAATACTAATGATGTGGAAAGCTTTGCTAAATATATTACTTTAAATGCACCCGTTCCTAGCAACTGGCAGGATCTATTTAAAAAAGATTTAAAGGACGCATACGGGGAAGATGTTACAAAATTAGAGCCTTTACAGGATGATTTATATCAGGCATATGTTAAAAAGAATGATTCAGAAGTGCCTTTTGTAGTAGTTTCATCAAGAACTGGTTATTTCCATGGATAGTTAGGTAAGAATAATAAAATAAGGCTATGTTTTAAAAGAATGTTGATAAAGGTGTTTTTCGTCTAGCATGGTTTCTTTCAGAACCCATGTAAGTAACTCTAAGGGTCGCTTTATTATAATTGGCTACCAATTTTAATGCGCCCTCCATGGCGCTAAAATTGCTTTGCCCGTCCTGGGCAAAATTACGCCAATTATAAGTCGCAATCCCTAAGAGTTCCTAAAACTCAAACGATAATATCAACATTTTAAAACATAGCCACATCGAACTGAATGAAGTTTTAAATCAGTGTAAAAATCAACACTGATTTAAAACAGAACCTAAAATAAAAGAGCATGGAAAAAAACATGGACAGCTGACCATGTTTTTTATTTTACAGATATTTAATTTATATCTGTATCAATTTTTCGAATAACCATAGAAATATGCTCGATGGAAGCTTCATAGAATTTTTCTCCATATATCTCAAAGCCTAGTTTTTCATAGAATTTTTCAGCATGAGACTGAGCGTGTATATGTACTTCGTTAACGCCTAAGCTGAAGGCTTTTCTAATCATTTCTTTTACTAATATATTTCCTATACCTTTCCCTCTGTAGGATTTTAGTATAGATATTCTTCCTAAAAAACATAGTCCGTTTTGAAAAATAATTCTTCCAGTGCCTATGGGTTCATCATCGTAAATAACCACATGATAGCTGTCCTTATCTAGCTCGTCCATCTCCAGTGCTAAGGGTACATTCTGTTCTTCAACGAAAACTTTTTTCCTTATATAGAAAGCCTCAGATAAATCTTCATTTCCATTAAACCAATTAATTCTCATAAGACAACCTCCTCAGGATTTCTACTATGATAACTTAATTGTTCACAATAGTCAATGGCTATGAGTTAAGGCAGAAATAAAAATAAATTTGTATGTTTTAACAAATGTATGCAGAAATTATCTATAATATAATTAAGCTATGGAAGCTTGAACAAAGTTTTAATTATGGATATTTAGGGGGAATAATGATATGAAAAAACTTATTAATAATCCCGATAATGTTTTACAAGAGATGCTTTCAGGAATTGAGAAAGCTCATCCAGAATATTTAAAAAGAATTGAAAATACTAATGTATTAATCAGAAAAGATCTCAGTGAAAGAAAAGTTGCCCTTGTAAGCGGAGGAGGCAGCGGTCATGAGCCTGCCCATGCAGGCTATGTAGGTAAAGGAATGCTGGATGCAGCCGTGGCAGGAGAAGTTTTTACTTCACCAACTCCAGATCAAATTTATGAGGCAATAAAAGCTGTAGATAGAGGAAAAGGTGTTTTGCTGATAGTAAAAAATTATACTGGTGACGTAATGAATTTTGATATGGCAAAAGAGCTGGCGGAAATGGATGAAATAAAAGTTGAGCAGATAGTGGTAAATGATGATGTGGCAGTGGAGAATAGTACTTTTACTGCAGGAAGAAGAGGTATTGCAGGTACCGTATTTGTACATAAGATAACTGGAGCAGCTGCAGAAAAAGGATTAGACCTAGAAGAGGTTAAGCGAATAGGTGAAAAAGTTATAAATAATGTAAGAAGCATGGGTATGGCACTTAGCTCCTGCATTGTTCCTGCAGCAGGAAAACCTAATTTTGCATTGGAAGAGGATGAGGTAGAGATAGGCATAGGAATACATGGGGAACCAGGTACTCATAGGGAAAAAATAGGAACTGCCGATGAAGTAGCCTCACAGCTTATGGATAAGATATTAAAGGACCTGAAATTAAATTCTGGAGATGAAGTGGCGTTGATAATCAATGGACTCGCCTCTACTCCTCTTATGGAGCTTTATATAGTTAATAATAAAGTTAATAAGCTATTAAGTGAACTAGGCATTAATATTTATAAAACCTTTGTGGGTGAATACATGACTTCCCTCGAAATGGCTGGTTTTTCAATAAGTGTCTTAAAACTAGATAGTGAACTGAAGGAACTTTTGGATGCCCCTGCAGATACACCTGCCTTCAAGAAGTGACAGAGCTTTTCTAGATAAATGAAGGCTTGAAATGGAATTCAATAGTTATAAGAAGGGAGATAGAATCGATATGACATCAACTAAACAAGTTGTAGATATAATAAATGAAATTGCAGATAAAATTGAAGAAAATAAACTCTACCTGACAGAGCTGGATGCAAGCATAGGTGACGGAGATCATGGACTTAACCTAAGTAAAGGTTTTGGAGCGGTAAAAGAAGCTTTTAATAAAAGTGAAAGTAAGGATATAGGGGATGTACTAAAGAAAACTGGTATGGCCTTGGTATCAAATGTAGGAGGAGCATCAGGTCCTTTATATGGAACTGCTTTTATGAAAGCAGCAGTAACACTAAGTGGAAAGCAAGAAATGAATATCCAAGACTTCACAAATGCATTAAAAGCTGCAATAGATGGAATTAAGCTGAGAGGAAAAGCCGTTTTAGGAGAAAAAACTATGTTAGATGCATTACTTCCAGCTTATGAGAAAGCCTTAAGCCTGCTGGAAAAGGGAGAGACTCATATTAAAGTCTTAGAAGAGGCCTGGAAAGCAGCGGAGAAGGGGGCTTTAGCAACGGAAGGAATTTCTGCGACAAAGGGCAGAGCTAGCTATCTTGGAGACAGAAGCATAGGACATAGAGATCCTGGAGCTGCTTCTGCAGCAATAATTCTTAAGACTATATATGAGGCTGTGTGTTCATTCAATAAATAAAATTATGATTATTATAGAAGTTTAGAGGGAGAATATATATGGTAGGATTAGTTTTAGTATCTCATAGTGAAAAAGTTGCAGAAGGTGTGAAGGAGCTTTCTCTTCAGATGGCTGAAGATGTTAAAATCGCAGCAGCTGGAGGAACTCAGGATGGAAGACTGGGAACTGACATAAATAAAATTATTAATGCTGTCAATGAGGTTTATTCAGAAGATGGTGTCCTTATTCTTTTCGATTTGGGAAGTTCCTACATGAACGCAGAAATGGCATTAGAGCTTCTAGATTATGAGGGTAAGGTGGAAATAGTTGATGCTGGTTTTGTAGAAGGCGCTGTGGTAGCTGCAGTAGAATGCAGTTTAAATAAGAGCAAAGCAGAGATAAAAAGAACTCTTGAAAAACTGAGCTTGCACAAAATGCAATAAGCTATATCAAAATTTAAAGCAGGGTGAGCCTTATGAAAGAAAATATATTGATAGCAGAAGACGATGAAGATATAAATGGTCTATTACAGGATGTATTAGTAAAAGAAGGATATAATGTGCGGAGTTCCTATTCTGGAACTGAGGCTAGAATGTGCCTTCAGCAATATGATTATGATATTGTGCTTCTAGATTTAATGCTGCCTGGAATTACCGGGGAAGAGCTAATAAAAGAGATAAGAAAAATTAAAATCATGCCTATAGTGGTTATATCTGCTAAAACCTCTCAGGAAGATAAAATTAATGTGCTTAAGCTTGGAGCAGATGATTTTGTGAGTAAACCCTTCGATATTTATGAAGTTACTGCCAGAGTGGAAGCCCAGCTTAGAAGGTATAAGCAATTTTCAGGAGAAAATATAAAAGCCAGTAAGCTTAAATATAAAAATATAGTTTTGGATAGGCAGGCTATGGAAGTGAGGGTTGACGATAAGACTATAACGTTAACTCAAATAGAATTTCAGATTTTAGAACTTCTCATGACAAACCCTAAGAAGGTATTTACTAGAGCAAATATTTTTGAAGTAGTGTGGAATGATGAATTCATGGGAGATGATAATACTGTTAATGTTCATATGAGTAATTTGAGATCAAAACTGGCTGAGGCAGATGCGGACACAAAGTATATACAGACGGTATGGGGAATAGGATTTAAACTCCAGGAATAATCTTAATACTTTCTTAAGATTTACTTTAGTCTATCTTATATCTTGTATTGCATAATGAAGGTATAAGGTAGGGTAAGGAGGAAGTTAAATGAAGGATATAGTACTAAAAACTCATAATCTCACTAAAAGATATGGACAGCAATTAGCAGTAAATGATGTTAATATGACTATCTCTAAAGGAGATATATATGGATTTATAGGTAAGAATGGAGCAGGAAAAACAACTTTAATAAGAATGATAACAGGACTTATCCATAGGACTAACGGTGAAATTGAACTTCTTGGGCGCAGTGCTGGAAGAGAACTAGATGAGGCCAGAACTATGGTGGGGAGCTTAGTTGAAACACCAGCTTTTTATGGGAATATGACGGCGATGGAAAATCTTGAAGTCTCTAGATTAGTAAGAAATGTAGCTGGTAAGAACAGCATAGGAGAAGCCTTAGAATTAGTTGGATTAAAAGATGTAGATAAAAAGAAAGTGAAGAATTTTTCCTTAGGCATGAGGCAGAGATTAGGAGTTGCTAATGCACTTCTGGGAAATCCTAAATTTCTTATTCTAGATGAACCTATAAATGGTTTAGATCCTGTGAGCATTGTGGAAATCAGAGAACTGCTAAAGAGGGTAAATAAAGAAAAGGATGTTACTATATTGATATCAAGTCACATCCTAGGAGAACTTTCGGAGCTAGCTACCTGCTATGGAATAATAAACGATGGTAAATTGCTGGAAGAGATATCAGCTGAAGAGCTAAAGCAAAAATGCAGACAATATATAGAGCTGCAGGTGGATGATGCAGGAAAGGCTGTTGTGCTTCTGGAAAAGGATTTAAATATAAGCGATTATAAGGTGCAGGAAAATAATATAATAAAAATATTCAGCCATCTTGATAACGTAGGTAAAATAAATACTCTTTTGTCTGTTAATGGAGTGGTAGTAAATAATATATCATTGAAAGGGCAAAATCTTGAAGAGTACTTTTTAAATGCTGTAGGAGGTGGCAAAAATGTTTAGACTTATTAAAGCAGAAGCTTATGTATTATTTAAAACAAAGGCTTTTAGGGTATTATGCGTCATAGCACTGCTTATAGCTTTTATGACAATTGGAATTTCAAAACTTATGTCCTCGGAAGATTTTATAAAAAGCAGTTTAAAAGGAATGACTACTCAGCAGCAGGAGCAGTTTATGAAGAGCCTTCAAAGCAAGGATTCTGATCCTATTGTATCCTCTGGTTCTGGAATGGGGATTCATATACAGGCTAAAGATATATTTCATCCTACAGGAAAAGAAATATTTCATTCAGCCTTTGGGTCAGGCGTTATGGAAATATTATTGTCAGTTTTAGTAGGAGCTATGGTGGCTAAGGAATATTCTTCAGGTACCATAAAAAATATATTAGCTTACGGAAAGAAAAGAGAGCAATATTATATAGCCAAGCTATTAGCCTGCACTATAGGCTTCGCTGTAATGTTAGCTATAATACTATTTGTAACTGCCATAGAAGTCTGTGCTATCTTCGGATGGGGGAGCAGCTTTAATGTACAAGAAGCTTTGGGAATAGTAGAAATATTCTTGGCTGCTACGGTATTAGGTATGGCAATTATAGCGCTGCTTATGCTGGTAGCTACATTGTTTAAAAGCAACGGAGCAACTATAGGCATAGGAATAGTGGGATTTACCATACTTCCTACAGTATTTTCTTTCTTATATGGCAAATACTCTTGGTTTGATAAATTGTATGAGTCCACAACTTCATATAACTGGGCTTTAGCTACTTCTGTAAGAGCTGCTGATAATGATGTTTTAAAAGCATCTATAGTTGGAATTATAACATTAATAATAGCTTCCTCGGCAGGAATATTCATATTTAAAAAGCAGGATATAAAATAAATCAAACATTTTTTAAACTTTTTAACTTATTATAGGTTTAATAATTGTGAGGCGAAAAACATGAATGCAATAAATGTAGAAAATCTTAAAAAATCTTATGATAGTCAGGTTAATGCTTTGAATAATATAAGTCTAGAAATACCTAAAGGTGAGATATTTGGATTTCTCGGACCTAATGGCTCAGGGAAAACTACTACAGTTAGAATACTTAATGGAGTCCTTTCAGCAACAGCAGGACACGCTGAAATTTTAGGTATACCTATGGGAAAAAATAATCTTCAAATTCATAAACTATGTGGAGTTATGACAGAAAGCTCCTCTTGTTATGAAAATCTTACTGCCAAGCAAAATCTAATATTCTTTGGGAAAATGCATGGAATGGAGGGAAAATCGCTTAATGAACGTTCTGATTTTATATTGAGAAGGCTGGAGCTATTGGAGGCAAAGGATAAGAAGGTAAAATCTTTCAGTACAGGGATGAGAAAGAGACTTTCTTTAGCGATAGCATTAGTCCATAATCCTCAGATTTTATTCCTTGATGAGCCTACCTCTGGTTTAGATCCAGAAAATGCACTGAATGTTACAAGACTTATAAAAGAGCTTGCAGAGGAAAACGAGGTTACAATTTTTCTTTGCACGCATCAATTAAAATATGCTGAAGATATTTGTACATTATATGGTTTTATAAATAAGGGTAATATCCTTGGTTTAGGTACATTTGATGAACTTGCTTCAAAGAAAAATGCAACTCTTCAATTAAAAATTAGAGGTAAAAATATTTCGGAGAAACTTGGATTTATCCATGAAGCTAATGGTTTATATAGTAAATCCATTTCAGGAGACAAAGAAGCAAGTACTTTAATACAAAGCATACTGACAAGTGGAGGAGAAATTTTTGAGGCCTTACAGCAGAAATGGACTTTGGAAGAACTGTATTTTAAATATATAAAAGGTACATCTGATGATATAACATTATAGGTTTGGAGTGGTAGAATATGAATAGAAATGAAAAAGCATTGATATATAAGGATATAAATGAAATAACAAGTTCGAGACGTGTTATTATGCCTATGACTATTGTACCAATTATTCTAACTGTAATCATACCCTTGGGAATATTAATCGGTGCTAATTATATTGGAAATGATTCAAGTATGATTACAAAGATGGCCCCTCTCCTAAAAAAACTGCCATCGGAATATACAAATTATACTCCTGCTCAGCTTTTAATTAAAGTAACGATAAACTTTATGTTTCCATCATACTTTCTTTTAATTCCAATAATGTGTTCAGGAGTTATCGGAGCCAGTAGTTTTGTAGGAGAAAAGGAGCATAAAACTCTAGAATCTTTAATTTATACACCAATATCTATGGAACAACTGCTTAGGGCTAAGATTTTAGGAGTTTTTGTACCGTCTTATATCGTGACTTTGATTTCATTTATATCCATTGGTATTATATTTAATATAGGTGGGTATATTTATTTTGGAGAACTTATTTTCCCAGATATAAAATGGCTCATAATCATACTTTGGATTTCGCCTGCAATCAATTTATTATCACTAATATTCACTGTGATGGTATCGGCAAAGTCAGAGACCTTTCAGGAAGCACAGCAAGTAAGTGGACTTCTCGTTATTCCAGTGATTCTTGTATTAGTGGGCCAAATGACAGGGGTGATTTTGCTCAGCAACCTTGCAATGTTTATAGTGGGCGGTGTTCTTTTTATACTTGATTACATTTTGATAAAGAAGATTTCCTCTAGATTTATTCCTGAAAAACTGATTTAAATATTTAAAGGAGGTGAGCAAATGTACTGGTTGATCATATTTTTATTGGCAATAATAGTGCTTTTGCTTGCCATTATTTTTGGCTATAAAAAGGATATAAAATATATTTCTAAGCAGATTAAGGATAGTGAAGGAGAATATTGCAATATTCGGATCACTACATTAAATAAAGATATAGAGCAGCTTGCCTTATGCATTAACTACTTATATGAAAAAAATCAGAAAATAAATGCTAAAATCAAGCATAGTGAAGAAGAATTAAGAAGAAGTATAGCTAATTTATCTCATGATTTAAGAACTCCCTTAACATCTATAATAGGGTATATGCAGCTCATTAAATCGGAGAACTTAACTACAGAAGAAAGAGAAAAATATATAGATATAATTCAAAAAAGAGCAAGCAATCTTCAAGATCTTATAACTAGTTTTTATGAGCTCTCAAGAATAGAGTCTAGTGAATATAAATTTGATTTAAAGGCAATAAGTTTATCAAAACTTCTATCAGAAGCTATAGCTATATTCTATGATGACTTCATAAATAAGAACATAGAACCAAACATACAAATTCAAGAAGGGATTCCTAACATTATTGGAGATGAAAAAGCTGTACTTCGCATATTTTCTAATCTTATTGCTAATATGATAAAGCACGGAGAAGGCGGAGTAAGCATAAATTTAAAAAGTGAGGAAGGCTTCATAATAACAGAGTTCTCAAACAGTGCTCCTAATTTAAAAGAAGAAAATATAAATCATATCTTTGATAGATTTTTTACTGCAAATCTTTCCAGAAGTGAAAAAAATACAGGACTTGGACTTAGCATAGTTAAAGCTTTAGTAGAGAAATTAGGTCACAGAATAATGGCAGAACTTCATAATGAAACATTGGATATAAAAATTATTTGGAAGATATAAAGTTTCGTTATAGCTATATAACCTATAAAAAATATTGATATAGTAATATATATGGTATCATATAAGTATCAATATTATGAAAGAGGGGACTATAATGACTTTAGAAGAAGAGAAGATAAACAGTAAATCAGAGCTAAACAATCTTTTGATTTTAGTTATGGCTGCTGCTTGTGGAATAGTAGTAGCAAATTTATATTATATACAGCCTTTGCTTGTAGAAATAGGAAAAACCTTTAAGGTATCTGAGCTTAATATCGGATTTAGTGCTACACTTACTCAAATAGGATATGCAGTAGGAATGCTATTCTTATTGCCACTAGCGGATATAAGGGAAAAAAGAAGTTTAATAAGCATTATGCTGCTTTGTTCTGCTTTTTCGCTAACCCTAATGTTTTTTTCGCCAAGCATAGAAATACTTATGTTAGCATGCTTTGCCATAGGCTTTACTTCAGTGGTACCGCAGCTCATTGTTCCTTTGGCTGCCCAACTGGCAAATCCTAATCAGCGAGGCAAGGTAATTGGCTCAGTAATGAGTGGACTTTTAATAGGAATATTAGTATCTCGTACCTTTAGCGGTTTGGTAGGAGGATATTTAGGCTGGAGAACTGTATATGTTATTGCGGCAGTAATGATGATAATACTGGCATTATTTTTAAGAAAACTGATACCGATTTGTCCACCTGTTTCTCAGGTGAAATATAGTGAGCTATTTAAATCCATGGCTTATTATGCTAAAAATGAACCATCATTAGTGGAAGCTTCTATTAATGGGGCTATGATGTTTGGTGCCTTTAGTGCATTTTGGACATGTCTTGTATTCTTACTTGGAAGTTCACATTATAATATGGGATCACAAGCAGCTGGATTATTCGGGTTAGTTGGAATAATAGGAGCTTCCGCAGCACCCGTTGCGGGAAGATTGTCCGATAAGAAAAGCCCTAGATTCACTATAGCTATAGGTATGGCAATTGTAGGTATGGCCTATATAGTATTTTTAGTTTTAGGCTTTAAGCTATGGGGACTGATCCTAGGAGTAATATTACTAGATTTAGGAGTTCAGTCCTGCCAAATTTCTAATCAGACCAGAGTACATGCTATCAGTGAAGAGGCTCGTAATAGAGTAAATACAGTATTTATGGTTTCATATTTTGCCGGCGGGGCCTTAGGATCCTTTTTTGGTTCTTTAGCTTATTCACATTTTGGATGGTATGGAGTATGTGTATTTGGATTAATAACTCAAATAATAGCAATTGCCGTTCATGTAATAAGAGGTAATAATTAAATTCCAAATTATAAACGAAGAAAAAAATCTTCGTTTATAATTTAAATAGATTTGTTAGGTGTAAAGCTACAAGGTATTGAAAGTTAAAGATATTATGGTATACTATGATTAGAATTCTAATTATGTGGAGGATACCTATGACTAAAAAGATGCCATTAATGGCTCAAATGAGTATAATTTTTCTTACCTGGCGCCGCAGCTTACAAAAGGATCTGCTGCCTCATAAAATAACCTTGAAACAGGAATATGTATTAGAAACATTAATTAAAA
The DNA here is from genome assembly GCF_032335695.1 of Clostridium sp. 19966. Taxonomy (NCBI): domain Bacteria; kingdom Bacillati; phylum Bacillota; class Clostridia; order Eubacteriales; family Clostridiaceae; genus Clostridium; species Clostridium sp. 19966. The sequence goes on along the minus strand of NZ_JACTOJ010000007.1, from coordinate 189,587 downwards.
ATGATTTTCTAAATCCATCTCAAATAGCAGAGATGCTTTTCTGTGACAGACCTACTGCAACGGTTATAATTAAAAATATGGAGAGAGAAGGATGGATAAGAAAAGAAAAGGATTTAGAAAACGGAAAAATGATAAATATATATATTACTGAAAAGGGCAGACAAAAGCTGCTAGAGATTCAGCAGGAAGCGGCAGAGGGTAATAAGCATAAATATGATCCTACTGAATGCCTGTCCAATGAAGAAAGAGATCAGTTGGATAAGCTCTTAAGAAAAATAAGAAAAAATATAAAATAAAATTTTTTTATGTGAATGATTAGAATTCTAATTATATTAGAAGGAGAAAAATAAATGAAATGTATTGTAAAAGGAATAGCTATCAATTATGAAATAATTGGCGAAGGGAAGCCAATGCTTATGCTTCATGGGTATTCACCAGATCATAGGTTAATGACTGGCTGCATGGAAAGAGTGACAGGAATTACAGACAATTTTAAAAGAATATATTTGGACCTGCCTGGCATGGGAAAATCAGAAAGTGCAGAATGGATAAATAGTTCTGATATAATGCTGGATATAGTTTTAGAATTTATAGAAAAAATTATTCTTGATGAAAATTTTTTGATAGCTGGAGAATCCTACGGAGGATATTTGTCAAGAGGCATAGTCTATCGTATAGGTCATAGAGTTGATGGTATGGTATTAATTTGTCCTGCAATAATAGCCGATATGAAAAAACGTCAGGTTTCAAAGCATCAAGTACTAGTAAAGGATGATGAAATTTTAGCATCCTTGACAATTGAGCAGGCAGAGGACTTTAACTCTATAGCAGTTATTCAAAATAGGGAAATATATGAAAGATACAAAAAAGAAATAGTATGTGGACTAAAAATAGCTGATGATGAATTTTTAGATTATTTTAAGAAGAGTGGATATGAATTTTCTTTTAAAGTTGACGATGAAAACAGAAAATTTCATAAGCCTGTGCTTATGATCCTAGGAAGGCAGGACTGCTCTGTAGGGTACAGAGATGCTTTAAATATAATAGAAAACTTTCCAAGAGGTACTTTTGCAGTGCTTGATATGGCAGGACATAATTTGCAAATAGAACAGCCATATTTATTCAATGCTTTGGTTAATGAATGGGTGGAAAGAATAAAAATAGGATAAGCCAATTAAGCGCAGTTAGTGACATATGAACACATCTGCGCTTAATTATTTTATTTTGGATCAACAGATACATCAAAAGAACTTGTTATCTGCCAGGGATTTTTAATATTTTTGCTAAATATAATATTTTTAAAACTGCTGTTTTTTAAGTATTCTATTTTAGCTGGTTTGGTGTTTTTAAAGGTTATATCTTTAAAATTTATATTTTCATCATAGGAATTCTTTAACCCATCTATAAAAATAGCACTATTTTTAGAACCGTCAACACTGCAATTGTAGACTGAAATGTCTTTAAATACTGGTAGACTTTTAGCAGGTTGTACTTTTTCACTTTCTGTAGAATTCGTATAATTTGAGGTGAATATAAAAGGTTCACCCTCCCCATCATTGATATTTTTTAATGCAGAATCTCTAAAGATTATATCTTTAGCACCTCCGCCTATGTAAGAAGCAGTTTTGCAGCGAAGCCCCGCACCGGTACCATCTAATACATTATCTTCTGCTAAAATATTTTCTATCCAAGCTGCTGTATTACTTCCAGCAACTACTGCTCCATGACCACGGCCAAAGTAGTTATCAAATATCCAAACGCTGTCTACAGGCTTTCTTTTTCCTTCAGCATCAGCACCTTTTCCAGCAGTGAAATTTATATCGTCATCTCCTGTGTCAAAAACACTATTAAGCACAGTCAGTCCTTGGGAATTAAAATCTATCCCATCACCATTGCTACAGTCAAAGGTTTTTATTAGAGCACCGTTTAGTACAACATTATTACAATCACTTATTCCTATGGTTTGTTGAGAAGGATTTTCAAAGGATAAGCCATCTCCAAAATAAACATTGTCAACATGACTTACAGAAACTAAATCAGATCTTGTGGAGTAAGCTTTAATTTTTGAGAGTCCCTTATCTTTGGATAATTTAAATTGATTAGCAGCTAAAATCCCGTTTTCCTCAACAGTAGCTAAGCTGCTATTTAAAGAATTAGGAAAATTTGTTCCGATTTCTGAATTGCCTTGTTTCCATCCGTTACCGTCTATGGTGCCGCTTCCTATAATTTTTAAATCTTTGATTTTTTTATCTCCTATACAGTTTATGAGAGCATTGTCTTTTTCATCTTTTTTGGTTGGATGTTTCGAGTTTATGTAATCCTTGGGATTATCAGAGCCTAAAAGGGTACCATCAACTTTGAAAATAACACCTGGCTTTAGCCAGATAGCACCAGATTTGAAAGTCTTTCCTGATGGTAAAAGTACTTCACCTCCGGCATAGGAGGCATCAATTGTTTTTTGTATTGCTTTAGTATCAATAGTTTTTCCATCGCCTATGGCACCATATTTTGTAACATCAAATATTTTAGGAGAATTTGATGTTCTTTGAACCACAGAAAGACCTATACTTTTTTCTAATCCGCCTGTATCAACAGCTTTTACAGTGAAGGTATAGGGAGTATTAGGTTTTAAATTAGTTACGGTATAATTGTGCTGACTTATTTTCACAGCGGAAGAATTATCAGCAGCATTATAAAAATTATTTATGAGGGATGCGCTAGGGGAAGCGGAGTAATTTTTAGTATCACCTATAAGCTTTCCATCCTTATAAATATTGTAATAAGAAATATCCGCATAGTTATTTGGTTTATACCAAGCTAAAGTTATACTGCTTTCACTATAAGCTAAGGTGGGTACTATCAATCCTTGTGCTGCAGCAACATTTGTAGATTCTTTCACTGCTTCATCTTGCGTCTTTGGATGTGAATTAAAAAAATAAAGACAAGTGCCTAGGGATATAATTAATAAAAGTATTATGGAAAGTTTACTTTTAAGGCTTAGTTTCATAAGTTTCCTCCAATTCGTAATATAATCTCTATAAGAAATACGATAAAAGTGAGAAATACAGTTTTTATTTTTTTAAAAGCGTGCTATAATAAATTTGTAATTTACAAAATGTTTTTAACATTTAAAAAGGAGAAAAATTTTATGAGTAGGGTCGTTCTTAACTAAGTAATTTAATAATTGAGTCTTTAAAATTGGCTATGCTTTGAATCAATGTAAAAATCAACACTGATTTAAAACAGAACTTAAAATTAAAAACTTACGGTTATGTAGGTTTGTTTCTTGCGGAATTTTATTGACTTATAACTTAGGTAGGAACACGGATAGGCTTTACTTTTCATTGATGATATAATCCCGTGCAGCTGCGCGGGATTTTTTTATCTAAAATTGTTTATGATGCTTTAATAAATTCAATTGGCTGAGTTTGATTGGATTCTATAAGCTTTATTCTCAATTTTAATAATATTAATGAGTTTGAAGACCATAGGTGAGTTTTACTTATCTATGGTCTTTTTTTTCTAAAAATGGCCATGTTTTAAATCAGTGTAGAAATCAACACGGATTTAAAACAGAACCTAAAAAATAAATTATACATTTTAAAGCAAAATCTAAAAGAATTTTAAGGAGGAACAGAAATTGAACAATAAGACTATTGAACTATTGGAATATGATAGGATAAAGGAAATATTAAAAGGATACTCCATATCGGAGCTTGGCAAGGCTATGATAGATAAGCTTCAGCCCCAGGTGGATATAAAGGTAATAGAAAATTGCATGAATGAAACCAGCGAAGCCAGAGCCATAGTGAATATAAGCTCCAGTGTGCCAATACACAGTCTTAAGGGAGTAAGCAATATAACTCATAAATTAGGCAAGGGCTCAGTATTGACACCAGAAGAATTAGATATCATAGCGAGGCTGTTATGGGAAAGCAAAAAGCTAAAAATATTTATGCAAGATAAAGAAGAGGAAGCTCCAACTATAAGCCAATATGCTAAATCCATGTATGAGCTGGAAGAAGTGAGGGATGAAATTGAAAGATGCATAGCTTATGGAAGAGTGGAAGATAAGGCTAGTTCAAAGCTTTCTAAGATAAGAAAAAAGATAGCCATTCTGGAGGAAAGAATTAAAAGTAAACTTGAGAGTGTGCTAAAGAATGAAAAGTACAAAGCATATATTCAAGATGCCTTAGTAAGCCAAAGAGATGGAAGATACGTTATCCCTATAAAAAGCGAATATAGAAAAAATATTGAAGGCGATGTTCATGATAAATCTAGCAGCGGCTCTACTGTATTTGTAGAACCAGCAGAAGTAAAAAAGGCTCAGGATGAATTGAATATATGCAAAATAGAAGAGGAAAAAGAGGTTTATGTTATTTTATCTACACTTACCAATATGGTGGAAAGCAGTGAGAGAGAATTAAATATAAACATTCAGGCTATGGTTTATTATGATTTTTTATTTGCAAAGGGAAGATTTAGCAAAAGTATTGATGGAAGAGAGGTTAAATTAAATACTAAAAATTATATTAACATTATAAAAGGCAGGCACCCGCTAATAGGGGGGAAGGCAGTACCTTTAGATTTTCAGGTGGGGGAAGCTTATAATTCTGTAGTTATAACTGGTCCTAATACTGGAGGAAAAACAGTAGCTCTCAAAACAGTGGGGCTCTTAACCATGATGGCTCAATCAGGACTTCATGTGCCAGTAGAAAAGGGAAGCGAATTTGCGATATTTGCGGATGTTTTGGTAGATATAGGAGATGGGCAAAGCATAGAGCAGAATCTAAGCACTTTTTCTTCTCATATTAAAAATATAATAAATATTTTGAACTCAGCCGACGAAAATACCTTGGTGATTGTAGACGAAATTGGTTCAGGTACTGATCCAGGAGAAGGTATGGGGCTTGCAGTATCCATACTCAAAGAGCTTTATAATAAAGGAGCTATAATACTTGCTACCACTCATTACAGTGAAATAAAGGAATTTGCCAATAATGAAGCTGGATTTATAAATGGATCCATGGAATTTGATATTAATACCCTGAAGCCTCTATATAGATTGAATATAGGCAAGGCTGGAGAAAGCAATGCTTTTTTAATAGCTTTAAGGCTTGGAATGGATAGCAAAATCATTGAAAAGGCTCATGAAATAACCTATAAACAGAAAAAAGATTATTCTAAGTATAAGTGGGAAGAAAAGCCTCAGCCTGCTGCTTCAAATCAGGAATTTCATCAGCAGCAGGTAGAAAAATTCAAGAAAGCTGAAAAGAAGAATATCTTAATGGAAAAGCAGAACAAAAAAGATAAGTTTAAGCTAGGGGATTCCGTTTATATAAGCTTCATGAAAAGAACAGGCATAATCTGCGAAATGGAGAATTCTAAAGGAGAATATGGGGTAATGGTGATGAAAAAGAAGCTAAAGATAAATAAAAAGAGACTTTCGCTTTATATATCAAATGATGAGCTATATCCCGAAGATTACGATTTTGATATTGTGTTTGAATCAAAGGAAAATAGAAAGAATAAGCATATTTTAGAGAAGAGGCATGAGGAAGGAGTAGAAGTGGTAATCAAGAAAGGAATTTAGAACAGAGGGATAAACATAAATTCAGGCTGAGTTGATAGTTCAGCTTGCATTTTTTATTGACATTAGCAAAAAAATAGCCTAAAATCTCTATTGTAAACCTAAAAATAAAATTGGTTTACAATAGAGGCTAGGGGGATATATTATGAAAATAAAAACCAGGGACATGATATTAGCAGCACTATTTACTGCTCTTACAATAGTGGGAGCCTTCATTAAAATTCCTATAGGTCCTGCTCCAATTAGTTTACAGTACTTATTCATAGCTCTTTCCGGAATTTTGTTAGGACCTGCTTTAGGAAGTGCTTCTCAATTGGTATATGTCATTCTAGGACTTATTGGCATACCAGTATTTACATCAGGAGGAGGGCTTTCTTATATATTTACACCGACCTTCGGTTATCTTATAAGCTTTATTATAGCACCGCTCATAATAGGAAGCCTTATTAAGAATAAGAAGCCTTCTTTTTTAAGAATATTCATAGCCTGCTTTGCAGCGCTAATAGTTACCTACATAATAGGAAGCACCTACATGTATGTGATTCTGAATTATGTTTCAAAAATTCACATGAACATTTTGCAGGTGCTTAAGCTTGCAGTTATAGTATTTATACCAGGAGATATATCAAAATGCATTATTGCAGCATTAATTGGCAAAAAAGCTATACCTATTTTAAGAAAAATGGAATATTAAAAAAAGCTTATTATATATTTGTAGGTATACTTCCATCTGGAAGATCTCCATCAATGCCTAAGTAATAATGCTTTATTGGTTTAAGGTCATCATCCAACTCATAAACCAAAGGAATTCCAGTAGGTATATTTAAATTTACAATTCCGTCGCTTGGAATATTGTCTAGATATTTCACTAACGCTCTGATTGTATTGCCGTGAGCTGAAATAATAACTTTTTTATCTGAACTGATTAAGGGTACTATGGATTCTTTCCAATATTTAAGTACCCTTTTTTCTGTATCTTCAAGGTTTTCTGTTAGAGGGTATTCATCTTCAGTAAGATCTCTGTATTTTGGATTTGTAATCTCATATCTAGGATCATTTTTTTCCAAAGCTGGTGGATTTACATTTACTGATCTTCTCCACAGTTTAACTTGATCTTCTCCATATTTGGCAGCTGTCTCTGCCTTATTCAATCCCTGCAAGGCTCCATAATGTCTTTCGTTAAGCCTCCAAGATTTATTTACAGGTATCCACATTAAATCCATCTCGTCCAGTATAATCCATAGAGTTCTTATGGCTCTTCTTAAAACAGATGTAAAGGCAGCATCAAAGGTATAACCATTCTTTTTTAAAATCATGCCCGCCTGCCTAGCTTCATTAAGACCATTTTCGGATAGGTCAACATCTGTCCATCCTGTAAATCTATTTTCTAAGTTCCATATACTTTGGCCATGTCTAACCAATACCAATTTTACCATTTATAATCACCTCGTTAGATATTATTTTTTTACTTTTTACTTAATAAATAAATTATAGTCTATACAATTAAGCATGTATATATTTCTTAATATAATTTAAAAAAGTATGTTTCAATTTTGTAACATAAGTGTTACTTTTTTCTGTATATAAAAAAATTAGAATGCTATAGAATCTAAATATACTTAAGGATAGGGGGATAACTCATGAAGAAGCTAATGAACTTTACTATGAAAAATACTTTGGTAGTTTTTTTAGTAGTTATAATGCTGATAGGAGGAGGCATATATTCCGCAAAAAATATTAAGATGGAAACTATGCCGGATATAACTATACCAGTGATGACTACAACTATCATTTATCCAGGAGCATCTCCGGAGGACGTATCGGATAAAATTACGGAGCCTATGCAGAAGGCTATATCTGGTATTCAGGGAGTAAGCAGTGTTAAAACTATCAACAATGAGAATGTTGGTATAATAGTAACTCAATTTGATTATGATACGGATATGGATAAAGCTGAAAAAAATGTGGCAGAGGCTGTAGGTAAGGTTACACTTCCGGATAATGCACAAAATCCGGTAACCAGCAGAATAGGCTTTAATAGCAAACCTATAATGACCTATGCTATAGACGGAAGTACAGACAAGGAGAAATTAACAAAATTTATAAACGACAAGGTTAATCCTAAATTAAGCGGAATAACAGGAGTATCTAGCATAAGTGTTCAAGGAACCTTCGATAATAGCACATATATTAAGGTGAATTCAGATAAGCTAAAGGAAAACGGATTAACCTTAGATAATGTGAAATCCGCGCTTACAGGAAATAATATATCTATGCCTGTGGGGCAGATAGATATGAATAATCAAACCTTACCTATAAGGACAGAGAAAAAAATAAACAGCATAGATGAGATTAAAGCAATACCTATAGTTATTCCAATAAATCAGCAGGCTATTGTTGGAGACAGCCTAAATAAGCTAGGTGAAGGTATGAATCAGCTTGGTGAGGGCATGAACCAGCTTGGAAGTGCGGTAGGCCAACTTGGAGATGGCATGGGACAGATGTCTCAAGGCATGTCACAGCTGGCAGAAGGTGAAGGAGCTATAGGAAGCTTGGTTTCCAGCAACACCCAAGCTATTGCATATTTAAATGCAGCTCAGCAAATACAAATGGGTATACTTTCTCAGCAAGCTATTTTAAGCAATCCTTCTTCTACAAAACAGCAGCAGGCACAGGCTAAAGCAACACTTACAGAGCTTCAGCAAAAATTAACTGAGACTCAGGACGCTCTCAACAAGAGTCTTAATGATCAGATAGAAAAAGGTAAGAGCCTTCAACAACTTCAATCCAGTGCCCAGAGTTCTCAAAGCACCTCAACACCTAAAAGTAACACAAATAGCACTACAAAAAGCAGTAGTACTAAAACCAGTACCGATTCATCAGGGGCTTCTGCTAGCACAAGCAGTGAACAGATCCAGGTGAAGGTGATTTTCTTAAGCGACATAGCAGAGATAACTAATTCAACTACAGAAAATCAGATAAAGACAAGATCTAATCTTAAAGATGGAGTCATACTAAATGTTTATAAATCAGATGATGCTAATACTGTACAAGTGTCTAATGATATTAAGGATGCTATAAAAGAGCTTAGTAAGGATGATTCCTCTGTTAAGTTCAGTCTTGTAAGTGATAGCGCTGTAAGCATAAAAGCTTCAGTAGATGGAATGGTACGAGAAGGAATTCTTGGAGCTTTATTTGCAATAATTGTTATAGCAATCTTCTTAAGAGATATAAGAGCTACAATCATAGCAGTGGTATCCATACCTATCTCTATAATGATAGCCATGATACTTCTACCTAAATTTGGCATAAGCCTAAATACTATGTCTTTGGGTGGAATTGCAGTAGCTGTAGGGCGTATAGTGGATGATTCCATAGTGGTAATAGAAAACATATATCGAAGGTTCTCTAAGGCGGAGCAGGGAGATGAAGAACTTATAAAAGAAGCATCCGCGGAAGTGGGTTCGGCTATAATGTCTTCAACTATAACAACAGTAGGTGTATTTCTTCCTTTAGCTTTCATATCAGGTATAGTAGGAAAGGTGTTTGCTTCCTTTGCCTTGACTGTAGTAATATGTATTCTTGCTTCTCTAGCTGTAGCCATAGTTGTGGTTCCAGTATTAAGCAAAAAGATGCTTTTAGGAAAGAAAATAAAGCATGTAGAGCATGAAGGAAAAATGGTTCACGCATATAGAAAAATTCTTTCAGCTGCTTTAAATCATAGAGCTATAGTGCTTGGATTATCTATAGTTATATTAGGAGGAACAGTTTTTCTTGCAAGAAAGCTTCCAGTGCAATTTTTACCTAGTGAAGCAACCAATACATTAACTGGTAAGCTAACTATGTCTCCAGGAACCGCTGTAGATGCTACTAATGATTATGCTATGAAATTTGAAAAATATTTAATGGCAAGAGGGGACATAGAAACTGTGGCAACCTCTGTAGGAGATACAAGCAGTTCATCAAAAGGAGCTTTATCACTTCAAGGAAGCAATGGTGCAAGCTTCACTATTGTAATAAAGGATGGGAAAAATTATGATAAGGTGGCAGATGAAATAACCATAGAAGCTGATAAACTTTCAGACAAAAATGGAAAATTTCAAGTAAGCGCTCAATCTTTTTCAGGTCAGACTGATAATGTAGAAGTGGATTTATACGGTGATAATTCAGAGGATTTGTCTAAAGCTGCAGGTATCGTGGCAGGCAAGCTTAACACCCTTAGCGAGCTTACTAATGTTACAAACAGTGCCAGTGAGAAAAAGCCTGAAATAGAGGTTAAGGTAGATGCCAATAAGGCGGCAGATAATGGATTAACTTCTGTAGCTGTAGCGGCAACTGTAAGAAGCGATTTAAATTCAAGTATAGTTACTACAATTAACAATAATGGTGCAGACTCAGATGTATATCTAGGATATGCGGATAAGAAATTTGACAATATAGACAGTGTTAAGAACTTGGAAATCACAGGAATGAAAGGAACAATAAAGCTTTCAGATGTAGCAGAGGTTTCTCAGGGCTACGGACCTGTAAGCGTATCTGAACTAGATGGTAAACAATACGTTTCTGTAACAGCTAATATAAATTCCAAGGACACCAGTAAAGCAAATTCAAATGCTAAGAAGGCTGTAGAAGAAATAGAAAATCAATTTCCTAAAGGAGTGACTTATACTTCTGGAGGAAGTAACCAGCAGATAAAAGATGCATTTTCTCAGATGGGAATGGCTATGCTTATAGCTATTGGGCTTGTATATATGGTAATGGTAGTAACCTTTGGAGAAGGAAGAACTCCTTTTGCCATATTATTCTCACTTCCATTTGCAGCTATAGGAGCGTTATTAGCACTTTTAATCACGGGTCAGTCGCTATCTGTATCTGGGCTTATAGGAATGCTGATGCTTATAGGAATTGTTGTTACCAATGCCATCGTGCTTTTGGATAGAGTAAATCATAACAGAGAAAAGATGACTATAAAAGAAGCATTGATGGAAGCTGGAGGCGTAAGATTAAGACCTATACTTATGACAGCCATAGCAACAGTAACTGCTCTTATACCTTTAGCATTAGGATTTTCAGAAGGCGCTCTTATATCTCAAAGCCTTGGCATTGTAGTTATAGGCGGGCTCGTTGTTTCAACCATGCTTACACTTATAGTAGTACCTGTTATATATAGCATTATACAGAAAGAAAAGCTATAATTTAATTAGGCTATGTTTTTTAACATAGCCTAATTAAAAATAGAGGTATAAGGATATGAACAAGATACTTGTGGTAGAAGATGATATAAAGCTTGGAAACTTCATAAAAGAGTTTATTGAAAAGTACGGGTATAAAGTATTTCTTATAAAAGATTTTAAAAATATAGAGATAGAGTTTGCTGAAAGCTTGCCAGACTTGATACTTCTTGACATAAATCTTCCTTACTCAGATGGCTTTCAGCTCTGCAGAGCTTTTAGAAGGGAGACAGATGCACCCATAATATTCATATCTGCCAGAAGTGACGAGCTTGAGCAGATAAGAGGATTGGAAATGGGAGCAGACGATTATATAGTAAAGCCTTTTAGCTTTGAACTTCTGCTGGCAAAGATTCAGGCTGCCTTTAGAAGAAGCTATGGAGAATACAATCAAGAGAAAAGCACCATATCCGCAGCTAATGGCTTGATATTAAACAAGAATACCTTTGAAATAAGCTATAGGAGCAGTTTGCAGGAGCTGTCAAAAAAGGAATTTCAATTGCTCAGTAAGCTTGTTCAAAAAGAGAATTCAATAGTTTCCAGAGAAGAGCTTTTGGAAGAACTGTGGGATGATACATTTTTCGTAGATGATCACACCCTTACAGTTAATGTTACAAGAGTTAAAAATAAATTATCTATGCTTGGACTAAATGATGTTATAAAAACTAAGAGAGCCGCAGGGTATATCTATCAAAGTAAGGAGCAATCCTGATGAAGAAAAAGTTATTTTTTCAATTTTTAAGTGACAACTTTAGATATACTCTGGTTTTCTATGGAAGCATAGCAATGATAATTTTTTACTATAAAGCTACGGCAAATATTAGTGAGATAGCTTATCCTTTAATTCTTGCATCTACTGTGTTTATTATACATTTAGCCATTGAATGGACTAAATATTATAATTTTAATATTAATATAAATGAAGATATGAATTCGGAAAATAATAAGTCTACAGGGATCACAAATCAGCAGAAAAATTTTAATGAAACCCTTAAAGTTATTCAAAAAAAATATCTTAAGGAGATAAGTAAAATAAATGCAGAAAGCAATTCCTATAGATATTTTTTCTCTCAATGGCTTCATAATATGAAGACTCCAGTTTCGATAATAAGCTTGGTTATTCAAAAAATAGAAAATGAAGGATTGAATTTGTTTGAGACAAGAAAGCTTGTTAATGAAATAAAAGAAGAGAATTCAAAGCTCCATAACGGGTTAGAGCAGCTGTTGAACATTCTTAGGATGGAGGAGTTTGTTAGGGATTATGAACCTGAAGCTGTTAATATAGTGGAGTCCTTAAAAGATATTATCAACTCAAAAAAGAGCTTGTTTATATACAACAATGTATTCCCAAAGCTGGAATATGAGGATGGCAGCATAAGTGTTTTGACTGATGAAAAATGGAATAAATTTATGATAGAGCAGCTTATAAATAATGCGGTTAAGTATTCCGCTGAAGAGGGAAAGAAAAAGCATGTGACTTTTACTGTATGTGAAGCAGAAAATTGTATTCAGCTGAAAATTGCAGATGAAGGAATAGGAATTCCTAAAAGTGATATAAATAGAGTATTTGAACCCTTTTTTACAGGAGAAAATGGGCGTAAATATAGAGAAGCCTCTGGAATAGGCTTGTATATATGCTCGCTTCTAGCTAAAAATTTAAAGCATAAAATTGATATTCAATCCGAAATAGGAAAAGGAACCAGCGCAACTATAACATATGTTTTAAACAATTGAGTAGGTGATTTTTTGGAAATATTAAAGGCTGTAAATATAGTAAGAAGCTATGATAATGAATATAAAGAAAGCTCATATAATGTGCTAAATGGTCTGGACATAAGCATTCATGAAGGGGAATTCACAGCTATAATGGGTTCTTCAGGAAGCGGCAAAACTACCCTCTTAAATATATTCAGCGGCATAGATAAGCCAACTTTAGGGGAAGTAGAGATAATGGGGGTCAACATAACAGCTTTGAATGAGGATGATAGGGCTAAATTCAGAAGAAAGAACTTAGGGCTCATATTTCAGAATTTTAACCTTTTGGAGGATCTTACCCTGAAGGAAAATGCTGCTTGGCCTCTTGTAATTCAAGGGCAGAAACAAAATTATATTGAACACATTGTAGATGAATTATTTAAGCTTATGAACATATATGAGATAAAAGATAAGTACCCTAAAAGTGTCTCTCAGGGACAAAAGCAGAGAGCGGCCTGCTGCAGAGCCTTGGCTACTAATCCGAGAGTAATCTTTGCGGATGAGCCTACAGGAAATTTAGATTCTAAAGCAGCTAAAAAGTTTATGAATTATATGAAAAGAGTAAATAAAGAGAAAAAGGTTACCATGCTTTTAGCTACTCATGATTCTATAGCAGCCAGTTACTGTTCCAGAGTTATTTTTTTAAAGGATGGAAATATTTTTGCTGACGTATATAAAAAAGATGATGATAAAAAATTTTTAAATAAAATACTGGATTGCCTAGCCATAATGGGCGGTGATGATTGATGAACTATTTTGCTATGACAAAGGATTCTTTAAGAAAAAATTCTAAAAAATATATAACCTTTGTAATCATATGTATAATATCGATAACTTTAGAATTTTTATATACCACTCTTATCTATAACAGTGAGATCGAATTAGTGGAAAGAAACAGCGTATTAAGCATCATATTGAAATCATCGATTTCCATTATAATATTAACGCTTAGCTCTTTTACTATTTTTTCTTATACTTCATATATAAAGCTTAGAATTAACGATTTTAAAATAATGCTTCTTTTGGGAGTGACTAAAAAAGAGATAGCCCTATGGGTGTTTTACGAAAATTTATTTTTAACTTTATTCTGCTTATTGGCAGGACTAATATTAGGGACTATATTCTCAAAAATTTTTTTCCTTATGGTGATAAGTTATCTTGGATTTTATAGTATTAGCTTTTCATTAGGAATGATGAACTATGTTTCAACATTGGAGTTATTTATCCTGCTTTATATAATAATAACAATCCGTACAAATAAAATGCTTAGAAATTTAGCTGGCGGCAGTGATGAAAATATTATGAAGCAGAAGCTGGAGAAGTTTAGAGAGATAATTAAATTAATTGTTCTTGTAATATTTATCTTCTTTGCAGTCTGGGCAAGAGTGAATAAGAATGAAAATGGGTATATTTTTGTATGGATATGCTGTATGATAGGACTTTATGTCACAGTATTTTATTTAAGCAAATTATGGTCATATATCATGAAGAAAAGAAACAGTTATTATAGCAGGAATTTCTTGTCAGTAAAACAGCTGGTGAAAAATATAGAGAATGATAAAAATTTTATCTTTTGGGTGGCATACATAAGTTTTTTGTTTGTTACTTACAGCTGGATATGTGAATTGAGCGTATTTAATGAGTATTCAAAGGCAATAACTATGGGCGGAATCAAAATGCTTAGATTTATAGCTCTAATAGGCAATGTGATATTCTTTGGTATATCTGCTGCGGCAATTTATTTTAAAGCTCAAATAGAAATGGAGAATACAGGAGCTTACATTAAAAAGCTTTATTTAGTGGGACTGACCAAAAAAGAATTAGATTTATTGATTAAGTACAGATTGGTTAGCATGTTTTTTACTCCTTGCACACTTTGCATTATTATGAGTCTGATATTTATGCTGTTTATAGGGATTCATTCTCAGCTTGTATTCTTTACTAGACTGGTTATAGTGATATGCTATTCTTTTCATGTGTATGGCTACAAGAAAGCAAGAAAGCTTTATGAAGTGAATTTATTAGAGAATAGAGCATAAAAGCGGTTCTATTTAAAAAAATGGAGCTGCTTTTATTTATGGAGGAAATTATGTGGTTTTTAAATTGCTCTGCTAAAGAAGGCATAGAAGAATTTTTTAACCAGCCCATATAAATAGTTTTAAAACCTATGTCTTCTTTTTTTATTTCAATAACTTCTATATCCTTATCGCTGATTATACTTTGGCTGCTGTGAAAAAAGCCTAAGTCTATTGATCTATCCTTTAAATTATTGAAGATTTCTGGTATGGATTCACTTTTAAATTCAAATTTTGATATGGATTTGCTAAGAGCTGGCCGGGTTACGGATAGATTTGAGGCTGCCAGGGTAAAATTTTGGGTTTCAGCGGTTTCTTCCAAAGAGCAGCCCAAGAAAAGCAGCAGAAGTATCCTGGAAATAAGAAAAGAGCTTTAGCTTTTGGCTAAGGCTCTTTTTAACAGCTAACTTCTTATTATAGAAGATATGACAGAGACAGCTATGAGTATAAGGGCCAAGGTTATTACAGCGAAACCACCTAATTTATTATCGTTTTTCCAAGACCATAGACCATAGCTCAGGGTGTAGATAATCACCCAACACATTATCAGTATACTAATTATCCTCTGAAGACTCATTTTTTGAGCTTTCACCGCCTTCTGCTATTGGAGTTGGAGAGGTTCGTATTATGAGGCCAGTCCTTCTAAGCTTTAAATCCACATTAACTGTAAAAGAAGAAGCTTTATACTTATCAAGCCACTTAAACTCTTCCCATTTTTTATTTGTTAAAAATATTTTCTTTACAGATTTGCCAAAGCCAAAGATATCGCAATTATAGTCTTTGGCTGTTTTGTTAAGTGTTTCATTTATTCGCTTAGATATAAGCTCCGAAGCTGCATTTTCTATGATTGAAAAGTTTTTTGAATTTTCATAATTATATCCGCTTTGTATGGATACAAAATCACCCTCTAGCTTTATATCTATAGATATTTCTGATTTTCCATTTATAAATTTTGTTTTATATTTAGGCTTTTTTCTTTTTTCTATTCTAAGCAAAACGGATTCCTGAGGAAATTTAGGATCTGGAACAGAGACGTATGATTGATGAAATTCTCCAGTTACCATTAGATAGCTTTCGGTTTCATCGCCATCCAATTCTCCTATCATTTTGTCACCATTAAACATAGCAAGCCCCATTATTTCTCCTTTTTCGGCATTATTCTCAGGAATATCTCCAGCCTTGAAATCTCCTTCAGAGGGATGAATCTTATTCTTTTTCTTATAGGTTGAATATTTAGATTTAAATTCATCAGAATTTTGATATCTTGAAACTCCAGCTAATACAGCTACGGCTTGCATATCTAGTGCTGTCATATGAGTATAGAAGTTAAAAAATTGAGTATTAGCTGTATAACCTGTAAATTTGTAAGCGTTAAAAAGTAATTGATAATATTTTGAAGGATCAACCTCTTGAAGGGGATTAATGGAATTTAAATAACCCTCAGCAGATCCCCTAGCTACAGCTACAAACATGGATGGTCTATAATGTCTTTCTCTAGATAGACCATAGATGTATTTGCTTATTCCCTCCTTGGCTAATTCTTTTGATATCACTAGGACTATGGCATGGGACATATTTATTCTCTTCCCTATAAAGCCATTGGCAGCGGTTATTCCAGAATTAAAGGTTTCGGTGTCTATAGTAACTGAAGATAAAACCTTATTTCCACCTCCGCTAGAACTTCCACCTCCACTGCTTCCGCCGCCTACTGATTGAGTCATAGCATATTGGAGAGTTAGTTTTAGAGGCTGAACAGTGCCTTTATCCATGCCTATGGCTATGACATAGGTTTGATCATCTATTTCTCTTTTGTCATAGCAGCCGCTAAAAAGACCACAAGAGACAGTGAAAATTAAAAGCACACTAATGATTTTTCTCATTATTATTGTTAACCTTCTTTCTTTGCCTAATATTACCTATAAAAGCTACCAAAAGTGGTAACAGCAGCGTAATTATTAAAGATAATCGGCTGTAATATTTAACCTCTAAATCTATGGCGGATATTAGATTGGGAGGAAGCAGGCTAAGGTTAAATAATAAAATAGTGGATATAAAAATAAGAGGTTTATAATATTGAAGTTTAAAAGTTTTTTTGAATGTATAAAGAATAAAAAACATTATTATGCTTAGGTAGAGTAATGCAGAGGCCGCCCAAGCCAGCATAAAAACAGATTCTATTCTTTCGAAAAATCTTTCAAAATTTATCAATCTGGCTAATTGAAAGGTGGGAAGAAAGCTTTCAAGACTAGTGGGATAATGATACACTGAAGTATAAGTTACAACAGATACAAACAAGAGAAATGCACATATTGAAATACCTAAATAACCGATAATTTTAAAATTTTTGTTGGTTTTGATGAAAGGAGGAATTAAAAATAAATACAAAATTGGAGAAAAAATGGATGTGCTAAAAAAACCAGAACCTAATATTTTAGTAGGACCATTGCCAAGCCAAGGAGCAAAATTTGAGGAATCATAGTAAGGCATAACTGCTAATACAATAAATAAAAAGGTGGATACTATCAAAGGTACTGCTAAGGAATGAAATCTTACTAAGGGTTCTATACCTAAGAAAGCTCCAAAAGCCATACCTGCTAAAAAAAACCAAGATACAAAACCTATAGGAGAGTCAGCCAGTGCGATAGTTTTCATGTTTTCTGAGTATTCTCTTAGTATTATGCAGCCTATGGAAAAAAGAAGGAGGATTATTAATGTTCCAACAATAACTCTGCCAACATTACCCATGGCTTCTTCGCTTATATCAATGATATCTTTACCTTCAAATTTAGAAAATAGTTTTTGTATTAATGAAAATAAAATCAACATAATTGTAAAAATATATATCACTATCATCCAAGCAGCGCTGCCTGCAACTTCAATAATTTGGCGAGGAAAATTTAAAAATACTCTTGAACATACTGAATTTATAATAAGACAGGTTCCTCCCCATATGCCGAATGTAATATTTGAATCCATTTCATACACCTCCGTATACTAATTTTCATTTCGTCCATCCTCTGCTTTTGTTTGGCTGCTTTTTACTATCCTTTGTATTGAAGTAATCTGCTCTTTCTTCTTGAGCCCATATTGGAGCCTTGATGAATTCTGATCTATACCCTCCAGATGTCTTAGGAGCATAAGGAGCAAGGAAAGGTACACCAAAGGATTTAGCACTGCACAGATATAGTCCATGAATAAAAATTCCAGTGGCAATTCCTAAAAAACCAGACATAGCAGCTAAGATAATATAGCCAAATCTGAGAATCCTAAATTGAAGCCCTAAGTCAAAATTAGGCATTGCAAAGGAGCCTATGCCTGTTACAGCTACTATTATTATCAGAATTGGACTTACTATATTGGCAGCAACGGCAGCTTGCCCTAATATGATAGCGCCTATGATACCTAGAGTAGGTCCTATTGGACCAGGAATTCTAATGCCAGCTTCTCGGATAAGTTCAAAGGATAATTCCATCAACAATATTTCCAGTACGGATGGAAAAGGAACTTTTTCACGAGAAGCTTCTATAGCTAAGAGCAAGCTGGTAGGGATCATTTCATGGTGGAAATTTGTTATAGCTATATAAAAGCTGGGTAAAAGTAACGCTGAAAACACTCCGATTAGTCTAATAAAGCGGAGCAGATTACCAATAGGAAATCTTGTATAAATATCTTCTGGAGAATGCATTAAGTCATAAAAAGTTATAGGTGCCACTAAGCAATAGGGGCTTCCATTTACTATTATCCCAACTCTGCCCTCTAAGAGCATGGATGCTACTCTGTCTGGCCTTTCAGTGCCAAGCATCTGAGGAGCAGGAAAAAAAGTTTTGTCCTCTATAAATTGCTCTAATTCTCCAGAATCAATAATATAATCTGTGTCTATGCTTGATATCCTCTTTCTTATTTCGTTTATTAGAGAATCATTGACGATATCTTTTATATAGAGGACGGCACAAGGAGTTTTGCTTCTTGCGCCTACCTCTATATTTTCTACTATAAGATTTTCGTTTTTAATTCTTTTTCTAATTAGAGCTGTATTAACCCTTAAGGTTTCATTGAAGCCCTCTTGAGGACCTCTAATTACAAGCTCGTTGTTTGGCTTTTCCACAGATCTGTGCTCATAGCCTTTCACATCAGCACAAAAACATATATCAAGTCCATCTATAAATAATGCGCAGGAACCAGAGCTAACTTCATCCATCAATTTAATAAATTCAGCAGTTTCTTTTATTTGATTGTAAGGAAGCAGTTGATTCTTTACGCAGGCTGCTATATTATTTTCATCAATGTATTTGATATTTAAGCTAGATAGAAGCATCAGAGGTTCAAGCACATTGTCGTTTATTGATTTTTTATCTATCATTCCATCAAAAAATATTATAAAAGCATTAGTTTTTTTATCGCCTATGGTGATGCTGAATTCTCTGGTTATTACATCTGCATTTAGGGGAACTGAGTATCTGCCTTTTAGATAATTCAGATTATCAATTAGGGCAGCATTAACTTTTGGATTATCATTAGTATCAGCATTAGAATTATCTTCACTGCTTGCTTTTTCTTCTTCAGTTTCTCTAAGGATGAATTCTTCCTTTTTTTCTGGTTCGTTAAATAAGAATAAATTAGGAAGCTTTTCGCGTAATTTACCCAAAAATATCACCTCCTGTAAAGCTAGTATTATCAGTGCGCTGTATAATATACTAAGAAAAACATGGAAGGAAAATGTTGAATAATAAAATGATATGATATAATTATGGAAATACAAGTTTTAAAAGACTTTATTATAGATAAACTATAGTAATGGAATAAAGCCTATTTATGAAAGGAGAAAAGCTATGAATCAGGTTATAGAGCTTATTAAAAATCATAGATCCATTAGAAAATATAAGAGTAAAGCAATTGAGGAAGATAAGGTAAAAGCCATTATTGAAGCGGCCCAGAGTGCCTCTACCTCAAATTTAATACAGGCATATACTATAATAAGAATAGATGATGAAAACAGCAGAAAAAAGATTGCAAAATTAGCTGGAGAACAGAAGTATATAGAAGAATGCCCTTTGTTTCTAATGTTCTGCGCAGATGTATCCAGACATAAGCTTGCCTGCGATATGAATGGCAAGGAAATGGTGCAAGGGTATACAGAAAACTTTATAACTGCTACGGTGGACACTGCCTTAGCTGCTCAAAATGCCATGATTGCTGCAGAGTCCCTAGGACTTGGAGGAGTATACATAGGAGGCATAAGAAATAATCCTGAAGAAATAAGTCAAATGATTAATATACCAGAGAACCTGTATCCCCTATTTGGAATGTGTTTAGGATATCCTGATGATAATCCAGATAAAAAGCAGAGGCTTCCCATGGAAGTGATATTTAAAAGAGAGAAATATAATACAGAAGGAGATTTGGAAAGAATAAAAACATATGATGAAAGTATAAGAAAGTACTATTTGGAAAGAACTAATGGTGAAAGGGACGACACTTGGTCAGGAATGATGTCCAATATGATGAGCAGAGTCATAAGGCCTCACATGAAGAGTTTTCTAGAAAAACATGGTTTTTACATGAAATAGCTAAAATCTCCATATTACATATTTTGTATGTAATATGGAGATTTTGTTTTGCACAATTAAAAAAATAAAGTAAAAACAGCCTATATTATTTTTCATTTTACTAGATTAAATGCAGTGTCCGCTGCCTGTATATCCATTTGAAACTGCTTTGCAGGGTCATTAGGTACACAATACCCCTTTGCTATCATGTAGTTAGTTATCTTTTCGTGACAAGAAATAGCTTCATCTAAATGTTTTTTAAATATATTCCTTACTTCAGGTGTAGTAGATACAGAAAGAGCTACTGAATAGTTTTTAATACTAGTCTTTGCTGCAATTAAGAAATCTTCAGCAATAATTTGATCATTCAGCTTATCCATACCAGTTACGCTTTCCAATACTGAATTCATTGTTAACCCTTCTTTCTTCTCTTAAGATATAGCCTAATTACTTGCTTGCAGCGCAAGCAGCCGCTTTTTCTATTAAACCTTTTAATTCGGTAATTTGTCTCTTTTCTGTATTTATATTTTCCTCCAAAATAGCTTTTAAGCCTTGGTCAGAAATTAAAGGTGACATTGTAACAGATTTTGTTAAGCATACATTTTTAAAGCTTATAAGTTCATGCGTTCCAAAAGCTTCCTGGGGAGCGATTTCATTACTCATGCTATTACCTCCTTGTTTTATAAATTTCAAGAGTATTTTCTGCTTAGAGGAAATTAAATATTCCTAGAAATATTCATACTTAATTCAAGTTTTTATGCAAAATGACAATTATATTTCAAAATAAAATAGATATACTTTTTGATCTATCACCCTTATAATGGAAGCATGTTTAAAAGAAAGTGGTGAAATCTTTGAAGGATAAAGAATTTGAATTAAAAGAGAAATTATCGGAGATAAAAAACAATAAATATTTATTACCCAATGGAGAAGAGCATTTTTTATTAGCCTTGGAAATGATGGATAATATAGGTTCTTTAGATTCAGAACTTAGGGATGAACTCATATATGAGGTTTTATTTCATTGGATCATGGAAAAAAAATTAAATTCAGAGGAACTTAAAAAATTGTTGGCTATTAGCATGGACAATGAACATGTTTTTTATAAATTATATGAAGCTGACGAAGATGCGGTTTTTAAAAGAACTTTCTCTGTACTTATAGTAGCACTTATTTTGTACAAACATAGGGAAGAAGAATTTATAGAAAATGATACCTTGTATGATATAAAGAATAAGCTCATAGAATATATGCTTAAGGAAAAGGACTTGAGAGGATATGTTGAAGTAAAAGGCTGGGCTCATTCTGCAGCGCATACTGCAGATGCCTTGGATGAGCTTCTGCAATGCAGCTGCTTTGAAAAAAAGGATGTAATAGCTATATTGGATACAATAAAGTTTAAAGCGGCTATAGGCTATTATGGATATATTGATGAAGAATACGAAAGAATGGCAACACCTTTGGAGAGTGCTATAAATGCAAAGCTTTTGAATAATTCGGAAGTAATAGAATGGCTTAAGGATTTGATAATGGAAGAGGATAATTTAAGTTATATTCAAAAGTATCATTCGAAAGTTAATAAAAAACAATTCTTGAAAAGTCTATATTTCAGGCTTTTAGATAAGGAAGAATACGAAAATATAATTGCGGAAATAAAAAATATACTAGTTAATTTATAATAATTATTGTTTACTATTTAATTTTATAAAATAATATGTTACAATATGGGTGTATAAAAATCAATTTTGAGAATTTTAGGAGGATTTAATGATGAAGATAGAAGTATGGTCAGATTTTGTATGTCCATTTTGCTATATAGGAAAAAGAAGATTAGAAAATGCGTTAGATAAATTCGAACATAAGGATGAAGTTGAAGTGGTTTTTAAGAGCTTTGAACTGGATCCAGAAGCTAAGAAAAAATATGATGAGAGTATTCATGAGATTATAGCGAAAAAATATGGTATATCAGTTGCTGAAGCAAAGGCATCTAATGATCAACTAGTGGCTCAGGCTAAAGCTCTTGGGCTTGATTATAATTTTGAGGATATAAAACCAACAAATACTTTTGATGCTCATAGATTATACCATTATGCAAAGGCTCAGGGTAAACTTAAGGAGTTTTCTGAAAGAACTTTAAAGGCTTATTTTGTAGATTCCTTAAATATATCTGATTATAATGTTTTGGCGGATCTAGCCAGCGAAGTAGGGCTTGACAGAGAGAAGGCTTTAAAGGTGCTAGAGGATAATGAATATAGTGAAGATGTAAGAAAGGATGAGCAAAAGGCTGCTCAGCTAAAAATAAGCGGAGTTCCTTTCTTTGTATTCAATGATAAATATGCAGTTTCTGGTGCACAACCTTCAGATCTATTCTTAGAGGTGCTTGATAAGGTCAAAAAAGAAGAGCTTTCTTCACCTATGATAGAATTTTTATCTAGACAGCAGGAAAATGATGAAGCTTCCGAAGCTGGAAGCTGCGCTGACGGCAAATGCAGCATCTAATTAAATTAAAACTGATTTTTTAAGGGAAAACTATCTGGTTTTCCCTTTTATATAATCTTTTCCCCATTGGCACATGGAATTTAATATGGGTCTCATGGTTTCTCCTAGCTCAGTAAGCCCATATTCAACTCTTGGAGGCACTTCTGCGTACACTTTTCTGTAAATCACACCATCTGTTTCTAATTCTCTAAGCTGCATAGTAAGAGTTTTTTGAGTTATTCCTTCCAGTAATCTTTGAAGCTCATTAAAACGTATCACACCTTTTGAGAGATTCCAAAGTATAGCTAGTTTCCATTTGCCGCTTAATATATTTATGGTAACGTCCATAGGACATGCTACATCCATGTTTGTTGATTTTGACATTTTTTAATTCTCCTCAAAGCTTCATTATATCTTAATAGTATCATTTACTACACTTCATTTCAAATTTGTGCGTACTTCAAAAGCCTTTTTATTAATGTTAGTCTAGGGTTAAAGAATAGATAAGTAAAGAAAGGGTGTTTGAAATGATAATAGATAGTCATGCACATGTAATGCTGCCCACAGAAAAGCAGCTATTAATGATGGAGGAAGCTGGAGTTGACAAAACAATATTGTTCACCACCTCAATTCATCCAGAAAAGGCTGAAGATTTAAAAGCTTTAGAAAAAGAAATATCCATATTAAACAATGTACTAGCAGGAGCACTACCTGTGGAAGAAAGAATTAAGAGCCTGAAAAAAAGTACAAAAGAGCTTAAACAGGCAGTAGCTTCAAATCCATCAAAATTTATAGGTTTTGGTATGGTACCTTTAACCCTGAACTATGAAGATTCCGGTATTTGGATAGAAGAAAATATAGTAAAAAATGATTTTTTAGGCATGGGAGAATTTTCACCAGCCTCAGGACATGTGAAGGATTTGGAGGTTATATTTCAAGCTTCTAAAGAGTTTGGAAACTTACCTATTTGGATTCACACCTTTCATCCCTTAACTCTCCAGGATATAAAAGAGATTGTAGAACTAGCTAAAAAATATTATAAAGTTCCAGTGATATTGGGACATATGGGAGGAATCAATTGGATAGAAACCATAAAGCTAGCTAAGGAAAGCAGCAATATATATTTAGATTTATCGGCAGCTTATACAACCATGGCTCCCAGCATAGCCATAAAGGAAATTCCAAGCCGTGTGCTTTTCAGCTCAGATGCACCTTTTGGAAATCCAAAGCTTGGAATAGAAATGGTAAAAGCAGTCACTAAGGATAGAAGAAGCCTAAAGCGAGTATTAGGAGAAAATGTATTAGAGATATTAGAAAGATAAATGACTCTGTTTTAAATTTGATGGGTTCATTATCACTACTTCTCACTGTGTCGCGTTGACACACTGTTTGTTTTTTGTTAGTATTATATCACTAAAAAAGAAGATTAAATATCAAAATATGGTGCAAAGATATAATAATATCTCCAAGTAAGGATTCATATCACAGGTGAATATATGAAAAAGATTATGAATGAACAATTAATTTATGAAATACTTTCCATTGTGGAAGAAATCCCGGAAGGGAAAGTAGCTACGTATGGGCAAATTGCCAGCCTTATTGGTAGAGACAAAAATGCACGACTTGTGGGGAAGGTTCTTAGCCAAGCAGAATTTTATGGGAGATATCCATGTCATCGTGTGGTAAATCATGCTGGAAGGTTGACACCAGGGTGGCAGGAACAACGATTTCTGCTATTAGAAGAAGGTGTATCCTTTAAAGATGCGAATCATGTTGATATGAAGGAAAATAAGTGGGACTGTTAGGATGAAGATTAAAGATGAATGATGAATAGATTGCTGAAATTTTAGTGAAGTATGGAGTCTTTCACTGTTATAGAAGCACCCTATATATTTAATAGGCAGTAGA
Organism: Clostridium sp. 19966; assembly: GCF_032335695.1. Lineage (NCBI taxonomy): Bacteria > Bacillati > Bacillota > Clostridia > Eubacteriales > Clostridiaceae > Clostridium > Clostridium sp. 19966. Next base: position 165,004 of record NZ_JACTOJ010000007.1, on the reverse strand, counting down.
TCTATATTTAAATCTGACTGCCTATTACTTTAATTAATTTATTCAATTATCACAGCTAGCCTTTTACTGAACCATCTACCATGCCAGCTATAATATTCTTTTGGAATATTAGATATATTATAAGCGCAGGTATTATAATTAGTATTGCACCAGACATTATATTGTTCCACTGCATCTTATATTGTCCCATAAATCCATAAGCAGCCAACTGAAGAGTATTATTAGTTTTGTTTGATCCGATTATAAGTAATGGAAGCAGGAAGTCATTCCATATCCACATTGCGTTAATTACAATTACGGTGGCAGTAGTTGGCTTTAGGAGAGGGAATATTATTTTTATAAAAGCTTGTATTTGAGTACATCCATCAAGACTTGCACATTCATCAAGCTCAGTGGAGATACCTTTCATAAATCCATGATATAAAAATATAGCAAGTGGGCAGCCAAGTCCCCAGTATATTACGGATAGTCCCCATATGCTGTTCATTAAATGAAGTGTTTTACTTACTTTAACTAAAGTAATCATATAAGATTGAAAAGGTATCATCATGGGGAAGATACAAAACATGAATAAAACATAGCTTGTTTTTGTTTTTGTACGAGATAGTTTATAACCTGCAAGCGAGCCAACTATAATGATTCCCAAAGTACCTAAAAACGTAACTATAGCTGTATTTACAAATGCTTTAGGATAATTCATATCTTTGAATACATTAATGAAGTTTTGGAAAGAAAGGCTTTTGGGCAGAGAAATAGCATTTGTCATTATTTCTGAATATGATTTAAATGCACCTAAAACAACTAGGGCTAGCGGCGACAAAACAATTAAAAGAAGTATAAGGGCAATAACGAATAAAATCGCAGAAGAAGTTTTTGTTTTCATTATGCTTCCACCTCTCTTTTCTTAAGAGTAGTAACCTGCCATATGGTTATAAGCAAAACTAAAAGGAACAATACAACTGACTTTGCACTGCCATAACCAAACGAATTGTTGTTAAAAGCTGTGTTATAAATATCAAGGGCAATTGGAGTTGTTGAAGTACCTGGTCCTCCTCCAGTTAAACTGAAAATTAATTCGAACATTTTGAGTGAGTTTGACATTGAATAAAATGTACATACTGCGATAGATGGTATTATCATTGGCAAAACAATGCTGAAAAATTTTCGTATTGTGCCTGCACCATCAATAGTGGCAGCTTCTAAGATTGACTTTGGAACAGATTGAAGCCCTGCAATATATATCAACATGTAGAAGCCAAGTCCCTGCCATACTGATACCAAAATACTTGAAAGCACTGCCATATTATGATCTCCAAGCCAGCTCCATCCAAATAACGAGATTTTTGTTGCATCATAAGCTGATTGAAAAACACGACCAAAAATAAATTTCCATATAAAGCCTATGATTATCAAACTAATTATATTTGGTATATAAAATGAAGCTCTAAAAAAACCTTTTCCTTTAATATTTGATTCTAAAAGAAGAGCTATCAGCAGACCTAAGGCATTTACCAGTAAAACCACACAAATCGTATAAAAAATCGTGTATAAAAATGAGCCTTTAAATATTGAATCATTTGTGAAAAGACGTACATAGTTATCTAATCCAATAAATGTAGAAGTTTTTCCAATACCGTTCCACTTTCTAAAGGAATAATATATACACATAGCGAAAGGGATAGCTGCAAATATGAAAATTAATGTGATTGCTGGTGCTACAAACATGGCAAAATTTAATTTGTCTACTGTTTTTCGTTTAAAAGATAAGCCCATATTTAATCCTCCTTGTATGAAAACTTGCGAGGAGGAAAAGCTTCTTCCTCGCAAGCTTAATTTATTTTTGCTGAGCATTATATGCATCGGCAAATACCTTTGTAATAGCATCTTTTGTCTGCTGTCTTCCAGTACCTGCTGCATAATTTTGTAATGCTACACCTAGTGGTTGTTCAATTCCATCTGGCCCTTCAAATATCCACCATGGTGCGGTGTTTTTAGAAGCTAGGGCAGTTCCAGTGTCCTTAGCAAGCATAGTATCTGGCATTTTTGCTCCAGATTGAGGAGATATTTGCTTTATTTTTTCTGGAATCCATGCTTTACCGTAATCTGAAGTGGTTAACCAATTTAACCAGTCTAGAACAGCCTGCCTATTAGCTGAATCCTTATATACCCTGAAGGTAAGATTTGAATCCACTGCAAGAACGTCTTTTCCATCACTTCTAGGAGTGTTAATAAATCCAAGGTGCATATTGGAATTAACTTTTAAAATTGAGTCCTCTGCCCATGATCCTTGATGTATCATAGCAACTTTTCCGCTTGCAAGGTCAGAGACCTGCATGTCAAAGGTTGTTTCCATGGGCTTGTTGCCACTGTTAGCTTTTATTAAATCTATTAAATTAAGTGCAAAATCAATCTGTGGTAAGTCTCCAAATTTTTGTGAACCACTTTCAACTTTTTTAAATAATTCGGCATAGTTTTCGTTGTTGGCATCACTCATAGCAGGATATACAATTTGAGGCATTACCCACCATTCAGCAAAACCTGAACTGAAGGGTTGAATACCAATGGCTTTTAATTTACTGCACACATCCTTAAAATCATTCAGCGTTTTAGGAAGTGCAGTTATACCTGCTTTAGTAAACAAATCTTTGTTATAAATAAAGGAATGTGACTGCACTAAAAATGGGTAACCAGTTTGGTGTCCATCTAATTTGGTGCTAGTGAGCATAGATGAATCAATGTTTTTTATAAAAGCTTCGTTATCTAAATCGTATTCATAATCTTTATAAACTTTGTTATCATTATAGGCACTGCTCATAAATAAATCTGGGGCATCGCCTGAGTTTAATTTGGTTTTTAAAACTGTCTGATAATCATTTTGCAGAATTTGTAAGTTAATTGTAACATTAGGCTTAACCTTTTTATAGGCTGCTACCATGTCATTGTACTGGTCTGTAAGTTCAGGACTATTCATCATAAAGTTAAGAGTAACGGGTGCATCAGCACTTTTTTTAGAACCGCTGCTTGATCCGTTATTGCAGCCAGTTAATGCAATCGTTAACATTGAGGATGCCAATAGAATAGATAATTTTTTATTCATAATATCGCCTCTTTCTTCTTTTATGAAAGCTATGAAGTGTACGCTTTATATTACCCTTTATTTGTTTGCTTACTCCATGTATTTAATATATAACATTTATTTTTCTAAATAAATTAATCAGTTTTAGGGTAAAAAATTGAACTCCAGTATAAGTTATAAAAAAACTATGCTATAATTTTCGTATAATAAATAGTTGATGGTCCTAGCTAAGCATCATAGTCAGTGTATTTCTTTAGTGGAGGTGTAAATTAAATGAAAATGTTTACAAGAATTAAAGAAAAATACATAAATACTAGTTTATCTAATAAACTTATTATAGCTATATGTATTACTTTCTCTATACTATTTTTATTAATTATAGCATTTAATCAATATAGGACTATAAAGGTAATCACAAATAGCCAGTCTAAGCTTTCTGCTGAAACTCTTTTTTTAAAACAACTAAATTTTGGAACCTACTATAATGAGCTTGAGAATTATTCTCTTATGTTAAGAAGTGACACTAATTTTATGCAGATAATTGGATTAGATGATATTAAGGAATACAATGATAAAATATATATAAAAAATGCATTAACAAACATGTTCTACGCAAGGAGAGATATTTCTGAGCTAAAATTATACCTTGTAAATGAAGGGACGAATTATACAATTTCAAAACAGTATCCTAATATAAAACTAGCAATGAATCCTGATTTTAATAAGGTGAAGGAATTTGCAGAAGCTTCAAAGGAAACTGCCTTTAAATATATCATACCCGCAAAAGATGGTCAGAAGAATCTTTTGAAAATGTATAGAGCCATTATTAATATCCAGGATGAAAAAACTTTGGCTTACGTTGAAATAACAGTGAATAATTCCTATATTAATAAACTTATTCAGGAGGTTAATGCTGATAACCAGAATGTTTTCTGTCTACTGGACAAAAATGATAATATTTATAATATAAGCAATCCGGCTGTGATTAAAAGAGAATCACTGATTAAAGTACTGCATACCCAAATAGATTATAAATATAAACAGCTAGAAGGCAGTTTTATTACTACCTTGGATAATGTGAAATACCTTTTTATATATTCTTATGATAGGGACAAAGGATGGATTTTTCTAAGTATGGTACCTATAAACATATTAAATAAATCAGCAAATGAAACTAGAAATATATCTATATTTATGATTGTAATTGCACTGATTATTTCAATGTTTGCTATTTCAGTGCTTATTACTAAGCTGTTAAGGCCCTTAAGAGTTTTGGCTGAACAAATGGAAAAAGCGGGAGGTGGTGATTTTGGAGCAACTATCACTGTTGATGGCAGCGCTGAAATAAAGCACTTAGAAAGTAAATTTAATTCAATGCTAGCGGAAATAGACGAGTTAATCGAAAAAAGTTACACAGCCGAGATAAAGGAAAAGACTGCACGATTAAAAGCTCTTGAAGCTCAGATTAATCCGCATTTTCTTTATAACACTTTACAAATGATATCTACTCAGGCAATAATAAATAATCAAAAAGATATAAGTAATATGGTATTAGCATTATCATCAATACTTAGATATTCAATTACGGATAATGATATGGTGCCTTTATGTTCTGAGATAAGCTATGTAAATGATTACTTATCCTTGCAAAAAGCTAGATTTGATGAGAGACTTGACTATAAAATAAGTATTGAAAATAAAATAGAAGATCTGCTGTTGCCCAAAATATCAATTATGACCATGGTGGAAAATTCTATAAAACACGGTATGGAGACCACTCTTGATAAAATTCAAATAAATATAGAGGTAAAGATACATCATGGATACCTTGTAATTAAGGTTAGTGATAATGGAAAGGGAATGTCACCAGAAAGACTTGAATATGTTATAAAGCAGATAAAGATTGAAGGTATTAAGAGTGAAAGCATAGGGCTTTCTAATCTAGCAGACAGACTACACATCCTTTATGGAAATTTAGGTATTTTGGAAATAGACAGCATTGAAGGAGAAGGCACAACTGTCAAGATGAGGATACCGGTAAATGAAAATATAAAATAAAATAATATGGGAGAGGTGTGTAAAATTGCATAAGGCGTTGATTATTGATGATGAAAAGCATGTAAGGCAGGCAATTGAACTTTTGGGTGAATGGGAAAGATTCTCACTTCTTAAACCATATTACGCTTCTAATGGGCAGGATGGATTAATTGCTATGAAAGAGATCTCTCCAGAAATAGTATTTGTTGATATGAAAATGCCAGTAATGGATGGAAAGGAATTTTTAAGACGTGCCACAGTTGAATTTTCAAAAACTCAATATATAGTTATCAGCGGATATGATGATTTCGAGCTTGTAAGGGCAGCACTAAAAAACAATGTTATCGATTATCTTCTTAAACCTATAAATGAAGACGATTTAAATGATGCAATATCTAAAGCAGTGGCAAAAATAAATAAAAATGTACCTACAACTACTAGTGAATATTGGCAAAGCACGGAAGCAGGTCAGTCAATGTCCTCGAAATCTATAGCAAAGGCAATAAAGCAGTATATAGATGAAAATTACAGCAAAGAAGTAAATCTCTCAATGTTTTCAGATAAATATCATTTTTCAAAAGAATATCTAACAAAAATTTTTAAAGAACGTTACAACTGCGGTATTTATGAGTATGCCTTAAATTTAAAAATGTCACGGGCAAAGGAACTATTGAATAATCAAGACGTGCCAATAAATGAGATTGCACTTCGCCTTGGTTATAATAACAGTAATTATTTCAGCAAAGCTTTTAAGAATTTTCACAGCATTTCACCATCGGAGTATAGAGAAAAATTGCACTAGGTATCTTAGATTTTTCCCATAATAAAACAGCCTTCTATGATATTTTTATTTTATCATAGAAAGCTGTTTTTTACAGTTTTTTTTTACTTATTATCTCAGCTGCAAATTCCCAATCCTCAGAGTCCATTCTTCTATTAAAGTATGAAATTACTTGTCCAGCTATTGTATCGGGATAATCAATGGCTCTTATGTATCATATTGACTTAACAATAAATCAACATGAGAATGGAACAATACATCGATATTTTTTATTAATTTAAACATATCCTTTCGTTTAAAGTATTTAATTAACATCTCTGTATGAAGCCAGTAGGTATCCATAGCTCTTACAGGATCAGGTATATTATTATCTGTGCGATAACCTTTAGCAAGGAACTTAGTCACCTCACCTGTCCTATCAAAAATAATATTATCTTTTGTACAGACTTTGCAATGCTGTCTGCACATCCATTCTTCAGGATAATCTTCGTTAATTACAAAAAAATCAAACTGATGCAAATTGTTACCGATACGAATGACGCTGCAATAATTTTTAAAATGCTCGTCATTAAAGCTCTCTCCCCAGAAAATTAAAAGTTCATCAGAAGCTTTAGCAAGAACCTTTGGGATATCTGCTGAAAATTGTTCAAAGTGCTTATCCTCCACTAGAAAGACTGAATCGTAATCCGAATAAATATCCTCATTTCCTCTGCTTATTGAACCGTAGTGCCACCCTCCCTTGCAGCGAGGGTCTTCTTTCAATATTTCTACCGCCTTTTGAAACGCAAATTCTAAATCCTTATGCATAAGCAAAGCTCCCTTCAATTATTATATTTTCATAATACTACAACGATTTCACAAAGTATTGTCATTACTTGACTCATTATTGTCAATTGTTATCTTTTCAAAAAGGAGAGCTTTGCTTACAAACTAGGAATCAGATAAATCATTTCCTAGGCTTTTATGGTATTTTCTATATTTTTCAGGAGTAAGCTTATAAACTCTTTTGAAGGCTTCAATAAAGGATTTTACATTTAAAAATCCATTATTCAATGCTATTTCAGTAATAGACGCATCACTATTGATAAGCTCCGTATATGCATGATAAAGCCTGATTTTTGTTAAATAACTATAAAAGGTTTCATTTGTAGCTTTCTTAATGAATCTAGAAAAATAAGTTGGAGCCATGCCCATTTCACCGGCGATGCTTTTAAGTGAAATCTCATCTGCATAGTTATTCTCCATATAAGCAATTGCCTTTTTTGTATTTATAATGTTTTTTTGAGCATAAGAGTTTAAATTGGAATCCTTTCGCTTTTTCTTGCATTCTTTTAAAAGTACACTGCATATTTTTCTTAATATAATCGATATCTCTAGCTCGTAAAATTCACTTTGTCCTTCATATACCTTTGCACATTCAAGGATTAAATTCTTAACTTTTTTCTGTGCTTGTTCACTTTCAGTGAAATCAAAATAATAGTTATCTGCATCTTTGCAATATTTCTTAAGCAAATCATAGGATAATAAAATCGTAATTGCACAAACCCTATTATTATCAGCCGCATCTGTCTCATGCAAATCTTCGCTATTCACGAAAAAAAAATTCATTTTCATGGACATATATAAGTTTTCCATTGATATTTCCTTTTATTGTTCCTTTTAAAGCGAGATCAAACTCTAGATTACTGTGCCAGTGCAGTGGATACCGACAATTATCATCTTGAGATTTTCCAATATATATTTTAGCAGGTATTATAGAATCTGTTTCAATTATTTCATGATAATAATTCATAATTAGTCCTCATTTTTTATTTGCATAAATTTTCCGGCTCTAAAGCTTAATCCTAGAACTAGTCCCAAAATAAAGATAGCTAAAGCGATAATAAGGGTAATCATGGCAACAATACCTCCTAAAATGTGATCATGATTCTGTGATAAAATAATTTTTTAATGACTATAAAGCTATAGTAGCATTTTTTAAAAAGTTAGTAAATATTATCTAATAAACCAAAGCCAGCATTTAAGAAACGCTATTGTTTAAATGCTGGATTATCTCTATATATGAAGCAGAGGAACTATTGAATTTATTACAAGATACACACCCAATACTCTTAAAGGAAGCCTTGGTCCAGTACCATCTTTTTTGAAAATACCTCGAGCCAGCTTTCCTATGAATATATTTATGAGAATACCTGCCATAAGTTCTATTATTAATATTAAAGTATTTGAATCCATGCTATCCTCCTATTAATTTAATTTTTGGTTCTGTTTTCTGTTTAACGTACAAAGTCTTGTGCCAATACCCTTTAAGACATAACCGATTTTTTGTTTAGGCTTAAAGCTGATGCCGCAAAAAATATTATTGCAGCTGCAGCAAATACAATTAATGTGGTGGTTTGCGAAGCTAGAGTTCCGTTACTAAAGAGAATGTCATTAGAAGAATTTATTGCCCAAGCTTCTGGAGTGATTTTAGAAATCAACTGCATATAATTTGGTGCTATATCTAGTGAGAAAAAGGATCCTCCAAGTATTCCAGTACTGGCTATTAATATAGCTGAGGATATAGTGAAATTTTGGTGCTTTTTTATAAGCATTGCAAGCAGAAGGGTTATTCCTGTAAGCAGTAAGATATAGGCTGAGAGAACTGTTAGGAGTGAAATTAAATTGCTTCCAACACTTATTTTTAGAAAATACTCTCCAGCAGCAAGTATGATCAAAAGATTGCACATTGCGAAAATATAACAGGCTATTACTTTTGAAATAAGATATTTGCTATATCTTGTAGGGAGAGATAATATTCTTTCAAAAGTGTTATTTTCTCTTTCCTCCAATATGGTTCTGAAGCCTTGCACTATAGCAAACCATATAAACATAACGAGAAAACCTATAAAACGAGTAGTCAATGAATTGTTTGTGCTTTCGTCCTTTATATAAGAAGAAGATGAGCTGGCTTTTATGTTAGAAATTGTGCTTGAAGAAAAAGAAGCAGCATCTATATTAACACCGGCAAGATATTTTGAATCCTCATATATTTTTTCTAAGCTTGAAACCTGGGAAGCTATAAGCTGGTTTATGGAGATAGAGTCAATGTCCTCATAATTTTGAACTATTTTTGCCTGAGAGGTATCCCCGCTTATCAGAGCTTCTCCGAAATTTTTCCCTATTATAAGGCCTATAGATGCATTCTGCTCATCAATCTGATTTTTTACTTCGCTTTCAGAAGCCTTTATTACGTTTAAACCCTTATGATTGCTTATAAGACTTATAAGCTGCTTTGAAGCGGCACTATTATCTAGGTCAGCTACATAAAGCTTTTGCTGTGAAGAGCTGCCAGAAAAAGAAAACAGGTAAGTCAATATAAGAGGTATCGAAATTGTAGCAAGTATTGTTAATCTATTTCTAAAAAGCAGCTTAAGCTGCTTGCTTATCATTGTTAGAATTTGCATTGCCAAACACCTTCCTTCCATTAAATATATACATTGCTATCATGAGAAAAACTGATCCTATGAGTAGCAGCTGCAAAAGATCCGCATATATAGATGATAAACCTTTATTCTGCCATATAGCTACATAGCAGTTTATAGCTTTACCGTTTGGTATAATCTGCTGAATAGCTTTCAAGCTGTCAGGAAGATCGAACTTGCTTTCAAAGCTTCCGCCTAAGAAGCTAAAACCGTAAAGTATGGGAGTGGCCATAGCTGAAACTGAATTTTGGTCCTTGGCTGCCAAGCCGCATAAAAGTACTATTGAACCTATGCAGAAAGCATAAGCAATGGTTATTGAAATAACATAGAGAGGGTTTCCCCAATGCATACCAAAGGCTATTCGGGTTATTATCATGATTATTATCATTTGCATCATAACTGCGAATACTATACTCCCAAGCTTTCCTAAAGCATACTCCAGGCTTAGAGTAGGAGTGGTTTTTATTCTGAATAAAGTATGCTTAAGCTTTTCGTCCACAATTCCATGAACTAAAGTAAAAGCAGTCAATATGGAAAACATAACTACCATGGCTATAGAGTAATATTCTATAGCAGAAATAGGTGCAGTTTTGTTATTTGTGGAAAGCTTATCTAAGGAAACAGAAGGACTGTAGCTGCTCTTCAGATATATCAATATATCCTTCTGAGTATAATTGTTTTTAGCTAAATACTCTTCTTCAGCCTTTATTGTTTTTACATTCTGCATAAAACCATTTAAAATGCTTTGTACTATTGTTTTAGAGGTAGAGCTGCTGCTTCCTCCTATTAGAGTTATGGAAGAGTCCGTGAAGTTTTTAGGCAGATAAATAAATACAGCCTTTGAATCTTTGTCAATTATTTTCTTACCCTGCTCATAGCTGGATACTTCCTTTAAATCCAATAGATTTTTCACATCTTGAGAGCTTAATACTTTAGCTTTTAATAGGGAGTATATTGCAGAATCATCTTGACTGTAAACAGCCAAGGTGAATTTTGGAATAGTTTTGCTTGAAGTCCCCATAAGACCAAGAATCATTATTATTGCGGTAGGAAATAATATTAGTTTAAGATAAAAGGTTTTGCTTTTTGTAAGCAGTTTAAAGTCTAAAAAAATTAATTTAAGTAGCCTGTTCAAAATAATTCCTCCTTACTCTCTTAAGGATTTTCCAGTCATTTGAAGGAAAATGCTCTCTAAATTTACTTCGTCATATTTAAAACTGTTTATTTTTATGCCAAGGTTCTTTATGCTGTCCACAATGTCCAGCATATTCTTATCAGGTAAAACAAGCATTGATATGCTGTTGTTTTTCACAGATACATTCTTCACTCCCGATATGTTGTCCAGCTTACTTAAGGAGGATTCTTTTGTGCTAGTGAAGCTTACAGTTAAAGTATCACAGGCCTTTAGTTTTTGTTTTAATTCCTCTTTATTTCCAAGGGTAATGAGCCTACCATGGTCCACTATGCCAACTCTTGTACATAGAAATTCAACTTCTTCCATGTAGTGACTAGTATATATTACTGTCATATTTCTTTCTTCATTTAACCTCTTAACAGTCTCTAATATATGATTTCTAGATTGGGGATCTATGCCTACAGTAGGTTCGTCCAATATTAGAAGTTTAGGATTATTCATAAGAGCCACGCCTATATTGACTCTTCTTTTCATTCCGCCTGAGAATTCGCCTACATCTTGATTCTTTTTATCCTTTAGCTCAATTATCTCTAGAATCTCTTCAGTTCTTTTTTGAAGTTCCTTGCCGCTAAGACCATAAAGTCCGCCGAAAAATTCAAGGTTGTCCTTGGCACTTAAGGATTCATAAAGGGCTATATCCTGGGGAACTATTCCCATAAGCTTTTTACATTCTCTTGGGTTTTTCTTAAGAGAAATTCCGTCAATGATTATTTCACCCTGCGTTGGTGCATTAACTGTGCTTATCATTGAAACAGTTGTGGATTTTCCTGCTCCGTTTGGTCCTAGCAGACCAAAGACCTCACCATCTTCAACTTCAAAGGAAATATCATTTACAGCAGTGAAATTTCCATATTTTTTTGTTAAATTGATTAGTTTAAGCATATATCAAAACCTCCAATAAATTTTCTTTCACGTCATGTTTATATTTTATCCAAAGGAGGCAGCTTTTCATATTTACTATAGTACTCAATTTGAGTATGACTTTAGTAATATTTTTATTTGGTTTAAAACATGGTAAAATAGTGATATGTTAACAGTATTGGAGTGAATTAAGTGGATATTTTGACCTCAGCCAAGAATAGATTGTTTACCTTAAAGGTATTAAGTTATTTATGTATAATATCAATGCTGTATGATTTATCTGCGCTTAAGGATAAGAATTCTATATATTTCGGCATAATTTCTATTTTTATTATGGAAGCAAATAATTTTTTTAGGAGCGGCTTTTTTTTATTCCCTCATAGTGGGGAAGGGAGAAGATATGGAAGATCTAAATATGTAGCAAATAGTGAAATCAAATATATAGCTTCTTATTTTATCACTACATTAATATTAGGATATTTAAGCTATGGATTAAGAGATTCAGCTTCATACATTTATAATGTTGTACTTATAATTGAGATAATAGCAAGTAGCAAAGAAATAAATATATTTGCATTTGTTTTAAATTTTTTAGTCTACGCTGCAGCGCATTTTGATAAGCTTTTGCAGAATAATTTGGATAACATCACCAGTTATGCTATATCAGCTTTTATAGTGTTTTTGTTTAGGAATATAGTAGTTGAAAAATCTAATATTGAAAAATTAAACCAGGAGCTTAAGGAAGCAAATTTAAAATTAAAGCAGTATTCCGAAACCATAGAGGAACTTACTATCGCTAAAGAACGAACTAGAATAGCTCAGGAATTGCATGATTCCATGGGGCATTCTTTGATAGCCTTAAAGATGAATATGGAATACTGTGAAAATATAGCGGAATCTAATCCTGCAAAAGCTAAGGAGATAATGATAAAAACTCAAGCTATAATAAAAGAATGTATGAATAATCTGAGAAAGGCAGTAAGTTTACTGAAAGAGGAGAGAAGAATTGATATTCTTAGAGAAGCTATTAATGAGTTGTTTCAAAAGTTTAAAGAAGCAAATACTGTAAGGTTAATTTTAGATATAGAGGAGGAAGCTGAAAAGGTAAATCCAGATATTAAAAATTCCATATATAAAACTGTCAGAGAAGCGGTAACCAATGGTATAAAACATGGTGACGCAGAAATTTTTAATATACAAATACACTTGGAAAAGAGTAAAATTATATTAAAAATAAAAAATAATGGTAAGCCTTGTGACAATATGGTTAAGTCAAATGGAATAAAAGGGATAGAAGAAAGGATACATGCTCTCGGAGGGGAATGCAGCTTCAAAGGAGAGAAGGAGTTTCCTTTTATATTGGAAGCAAAAATACCTGCTTATTAGTTTTGAGGTGATTTTATGATAAAAATAATAATTACAGATGATCAGACAATAGTTAGAGAAGGTTTAAAAATGATTTTGAGCCTTAATGAAGAAATAGATGTAATCGGAGAGGCTTCTAATGGAGAAGAGCTTATGGATTTACTTGAGACTTGCAGCCCTGATGTAATACTTATGGATATCAGAATGCCCGTCATGGATGGAATGGAAGCTACCAGAAGGGTTAAGGTTAAATATCCTAAAATAAAAATTGTGATATTAACAACCTTTAATGAAGATGAATATATATTTGATGTGCTGAAAAATGGGGCAGACGGCTACATATTAAAAGATTCTGACGGCAAAGAGATAGTGAAGGCTATAAAGACAGCCTTTGGAGGAGAGGTGCTGTTAAATCCAGGGGTAACAGCTAAGCTTATAAAAGCCATTAATTTTTCAGAGGAAGCATCAAAAGTCAATGAAAATAGAGGAGAAGAACTGCTAAAACAGCTTACCCAAAGAGAGAAAGAGGTCACAGAATATATAATGAAGGGCTTAAGCAATAAGGCTATAGCAAAAGAGATGTTTGTAACAGAAGGCACTGTGAAGAATTATGTATCTAGGATATTGGAGAAACTTGAATTAAGAAGCAGAGCAGAGCTGATATTATACTTGCAGAGATAATGATTATTGCTTACTAATTGATATGCATGTTATAAAGTGGAATAAAAGTAACGAATGAGAGATTTATTGGATTATATGTAACCTGTCAATAATTTGTCTTGGTAGTATATTGCAAAGTGTAGATTACTTATATAACAAGAAGATAAGCCATTGATTTAGTAAATAACAGGAGGTATTTTTATGAAAGTAAGTATTAAAGAAAAAGATGCTATTGAAAAGGTTGAAGTATTGTTTACCCAGATACATATGAATTAGATTATTGCGAATGATAAGATAAAATAATGTATCTGAGGAGATAGTTTTATGGGAATACCATCATACGCGTTATTAGGAGCAAAGTAGAAGCTTACTCTAACAAATTACAATATTGGAGTAAGCTTTTATATTTAAAAATGAACATTATGCTTGCATTGTAACATCTCAGGTATTTATAGGAACTCTTCATAGTGGATAATTTTCTATAATAGTGAACTTATAAGAATTTTAAAATATATATAATTTATTTTATGAAGTTAGCTCCTATATTAAAAGCTTTTTCACAGGAAATAGGGAAATCTTCCTCTCTTACTTTCGCTTTTAGCTTTTCATCAAACAGTGAGTTTTCATATTTTGAATAGTCATCAAACTGATAGGTGTCATTAACAATTAAATCGTCATAGGAACCAAAAATTCTCTCTATAGGTCCTTCTATGGATTTAATCATTTGATTATAGGCTGAGTTTTTCAATTGTTCCTCAGTTACATTCATTGTATAAATAAAGGCTACAGGAAGTTTTCTGGTAAAGAGACTTGAATGGTTAGCATCGTAGATAAGGTATTGAAACATGAACCTTTCAAGAAAGGATCTCATGGCACCAGTTACTGCACCAAAATATATTGGAGAACCAAGAACTAAAGCATCAGCCTTTTCTATTTTCTCAAGTATAGGTTTTAAGTCATCTCTCAACACGCATTTACCATAGCTTTTTCCATTTTTTAATTTGCAGGCAAAACAGCTTTTGCAGCCTGTATAATCCTGGTCATACAGATGAATAATCTCTGTATCAGCGCCTTTTGAGGCAGCACCTTCAAGAGCCTTATTAAGAAGAATGCCAGTATTATTATTTTTTCTAGGACTTCCATTAATAGCTATTACTTTCATATAAAATCCTCCGCTTTCATAATGATTTGACTTTACAGATAGAATTATATAACATTAGATTAATTAAGGTAAGTATGCACTTATTAGTTATATACTGAACTAAAGGTAAGTAATGGAGTGAGAATATGGAGAAGTTTGAAAGTAAATATGGAACCTGTTCAATGTATTACACTATGTCCGTAATTGAAGGTAAGTGGAAATGGATAATATTATGGCAGATATATAAAGCTGAGACAATAAGGTATAATAAGCTTAAGGATACGTTAGAGCCTATAGCCCACAAGACTTTAAGCAAACAGCTTAAGGAATTAGAAGGCAGTAACTTAATCAATCGAAAGCAATATAATCAAATACCACCTAAGGTTGAATATTCACTTACAGAGGAAGGAAAATCGTTAATACCAATATTAGAGCTTATGTCACAGTGGGGAAAAGATCATATGAAAAATAGTAAATAATACATCTTACATAGATGCCTTATAGTGTTAACGATGACATAAAAAATTATGGCTGTTGACAGCTATTAAATTAATAATTTATAATATAGTTAGAAATCTAACAAAAGTCGGGAGTGCTTGTATGAGAGAAGAAGAACACATTGGAAGATTAATAAGTATTTTTTCCCATAGGATACATAGAAGGATAAGTAATGGAGCAGCCGAATATGGACTTACGGGAGTTCAGGGGAGAATTCTTGGATTTTTAGGTCACAACTCTGATAAAAGAGATATCTTTCAAAAGGATATAGAAGGAGAACTGAATATAAGACGTTCTTCAGTAACCAGCGTACTTCAACTTATGGAGAAGAACGGCTATATTCAGAGGATAAGTGTTTCAAAGGATGCTAGATTAAAGAAGATAATACTTACGGATAAGGGAAGAGAAATTGATGAAATGGTATACAAGCGCATTGTTGAGTTTGAAGAATTTTTAAGAGCTCAGTTAACCGACGACGAGGCGAAAATTTTTATCGAATTAATAAACAGATTATCTGAAAAAATTGCAGATTAAATGCAATTTTTTTTAAAGGTATAGTTAGAAATCTAACAAAAGGAGTGATTTTATGATAAGTAAATTATCCCAATATATCGGAGAGTTTAAGAAAGCCTCAATAGTGACTCCGATACTTGTGGCACTGGAAGTTGTCATGGAAACAATTCTTCCGCTATTAATGGCTTGGATTATTGATAATGGAGTCAGCAAAGGAAATATAAATTATGTTTGCATTATTGGCGCAGTGATGCTGGTAGCAGCATTTCTGTCTCTTACCTTTGGCGCTTTAGGCGGTAAATATGCGGCAACAGCATCTGCTGGGTTTGCCAGAAATTTGAGAAAGGGAATGTATTATAACATACAGAATTATTCTTTTTCTAATATAGACAAGTATTCTACCGCAGGACTTGTAACTAGACTTACTACGGATGTAACCAATGTTCAAAATGCATTTCAGATGATAATAAGAATGTTTGTAAGAGCTCCATTCATGCTCATTTCAGCTATGGCTATGTGCTTTTATATAAATTCAAGACTAGCCTTGATATTTTTGGGTGCTATATTTTTCCTTGGAATATTATTATATTTCATTATGACTAGTGCACACCCTTATTTTGTGAAGGTGTTCAGGAAATACGATGATTTAAATGCCAGCGTGCAGGAAAATCTTACTGGAATAAGAGCAGTAAAAGCATATGTTAGAGAAGACTATGAAACTAAGAAATTCTTTAAAGCTTCCAAGAATATATATGATTACTTCTTAAAAGCAGAGAAGATATTAGTATTTAATTCCCCTTTAATGCAATTTACCATGTACACCTGCATTCTTCTTTTATCCTGGCTTGGAGCTAAGATGATAGTGGCAAAATCTATGACTACTGGCGAGCTAATGAGTTTGTTCACCTATTCAACTAATATACTAATGAGTCTCATGATAATGTCCATGCTTTTTGTGATGGTAATCATGTCTAGGTCCTCTGCTGAAAGAATAGTAGAAGTTCTTGAAGAAAAAAGTGATATAGCAAATGAAGACAAACCTATTTATGAGGTAAAGGATGGCTCCATAGCTTTTAATAATGTAGGTTTCAGCTATAGCGGTGATAAGGATAAGATGGTGTTAGAAAATATAAATATAAAAATTAACTCAGGTGAAACCATAGGAATCCTTGGAGGAACCGGTAGTGCAAAATCCAGCTTAGTACAGTTAATTCCAAGACTTTATGATGTCACTGAAGGCAATGTAGAAGTTGGAGGAGTGGATGTAAGAAAATATGATATTGAAACCTTGAGAGATGAGGTTTCAATGGTACTTCAAAAAAATGTTCTGTTTTCAGGAACCATAAAAGAAAATCTTAGATGGGGAAATAAAAACGCTACAGACGAAGAAATCATAGCAGCCTGCAAACAAGCACAGGCAGAAGAATTTATAGATAACCTTCCTAATAAATATGATACCTTCATCGAGCAGGGAGGAACTAACGTATCTGGAGGGCAAAAGCAGAGATTATGTATTGCAAGGGCTCTTTTAAAGAAACCTAAAATACTTATTCTAGATGATTCTACCAGCGCAGTCGATACTAAAACAGACGCACTTATAAGAAAAGCTTTTATAGAAAATATACCTGATACTACAAAAATCATTATCGCCCAGCGTGTATCCTCAGTTCAGGAGGCAGATAGAATTATTGTTTTAAATGACGGAAAAATAGATGGAATAGGAAAGCATGAAGAATTATTAGCTTCTAATGAAATATATAAGGAAGTATATGAATCTCAAGTGAAGGGAGATGAGAAGGATGAGTCAAAATAATTCAGCTAAGAGTGAAATGGGAAAAAGACCTGCTGGAAATAAAAATGCTTTAAAAACCCTTAAAAGATTGATAGCTTATGTATTTGGAGAATATAAATTTTTATTTGCTATCGTATTTGCTGCCATAATTATAAGCTCTGTTGCAGCAGTTTTAGGAACTTTGTTTTTAAGAAATTTAATAGACGACTATATTACTCCCCTTTTAAATAAAGCTAATCCGGATTTTGCACCACTATTTAAAATGCTTGTAGCAATGGCAGTGATTTATTATATAGGTGTTGTATCTACTTATTTATATAGCAGAATAATGATTCTTATTTCTCAAGGCTCTCTTAAAAAAGTAAGAGATAGCATGTTTTCACATATGGAAGCTTTGCCTATAAAGTTTTTTGATACCCATGCTCATGGAGATTTGATGAGTTTATACACTAATGATACAGATACTTTAAGGCAGATGATCAGCCAAGGTATACCGCAGATTATATCAGCCATTGTTACTGTAGTCAGCGTATTTGTGTCCATGATATATCTAAGCCTGCCTCTATCAGTTATTGAAGTTCTGATAGTTATTTTAATGCTAAATGTGACTAAAACTATAGGCGGAAAAAGCGGAAAATATTTTGGCCTGCAGCAGAAGTCTTTGGGAGCAGTAAATGGATATATAGAAGAAATGATGGAAGGGCAAAAGGTGGTTAAGGTATTTTGCCACGAGGAAGAAGCTAAAGCAAATTTTGATAAATTAAATGATGAGCTTTGTAACAGTGCTGAAAAAGCAAATACTTACGCAAATGTATTGATGCCAATAATGGGCAATATAGGCTATATAAATTATGTGGCAGTGGCTATTGTTGGATCTATCCTTGCCATTTATGGCGTTAATGGCTTTACCCTTGGAGGAATAGCAGCCTTCTTGCAGCTTACTAGAAGCTTTAGTCAGACTATAGGGCAAATGGCACAGCAATTTAACTTTATTATTATGGGTGTAGCCGGGGCTGAACGTATATTTAAGCTTATGGACGAAGTCAAAGAAATGGATGAGGGATATGTAACCCTAGTTAATGCAAAGGAAAATGAAAAAGGTGAGGTTACAGAGACTAAGGAACGAACTGGGATATGGGCATGGAAACATCCTCATGAAGATGGAACTACTACCTATACAAGGCTTCTTGGAGAAGTAGTGTTTGATGACGTAGATTTTGGTTATAATGATGAAAAAATTATACTTCACAATATAAAGCTTTTTGCAAAACCAGGACAGAAAGTAGCTTTCGTTGGAGCTACAGGAGCAGGAAAAACTACCATCACCAATCTAATAAATAGATTTTACGATATTCAGGATGGAAAAATAAGGTATGATGGGATCAATGTGAACAAGATTAAAAAAGGTGACTTAAGAAGTTCTTTAGGCATAGTGCTTCAGGATGCGCATCTGTTTACAGGTACCATTGCGGATAATATTAGATATGGAAAATTAGAAGCTTCCGAGGAAGAAGTAATTGCAGCCGCAAAGCTTGCCAATGCTCATCAATTTATAAAGCACCTGCCTAAGGGCTATGATACAATCATTACTGGAGATGGAGGAAGCCTATCTCAAGGACAAAGACAGCTTCTTACCATAGCTAGAGCCGCAATTGCAGATCCTCCAGTTTTGATACTTGACGAAGCGACTTCAAGCATTGACACAAGAACTGAAGCAATTGTTCAGGAAGGTATGGATAAGCTTATGAAGGGAAGAACTGTATTTGTAATAGCCCACAGATTATCCACTGTTAAGAATTCCGATGTGATTATGGTGCTAGATCAAGGCAGGATTATTGAAAGAGGAAGCCATGAGGAACTTATTAACCAAAGAGGCAAGTACTATCAATTATATACAGGAGCTTTTGAATTATCTTAGGAAATATATAAACTTTGAATAATAGGTGCATTAAGGTGCACTTATTATTTTTTTATGTAAAAAATATTGATATCAGTTCTAAAATTTAAATTACTAGAATACTATTAGCTAGAGAAAATATATTTAAAAAGTTCATGGTAGGTATGAGGTTATATTAGTACTATAATAAGCTGCTCCTTTATTAATTTATTAGAAGGTGGTATTAAATGCACGTTATAGAACTGAAGGATATAAACAAATCATACGGAACTGAAAAAAATAAACTGAAGGTATTAGATAATGTATTTCTTGACATAGATGAAGGCGATATGGTGGCTATAATGGGACCTTCTGGTTCAGGAAAGTCTACTCTTCTAAATATTTTAGGATGTCTTGATGCGCTGGATAGCGGAAACTATTATTTACAGGGAGAGGACATAAGCAAAAAAAACAGCAATCAATTAGCAGAAATAAGAAACGGAGTAATGGGCTTTGTATTTCAAAACTTTTCCTTACTTCAAGATTATACGGTTTTAGAGAATGTTGTTATGCCCAATATGTATAAAAATAGAAAAGGATCATATAAAGAAATGAAGAAAAATGCTAAATTACTTATAGATAGAATAGGACTTACAGATAAAATAAATAGCTTTCCCAGCGAGTTATCAGGAGGACAGCAGCAGAGGATAGCTATAGCTAGAGCACTAATGAATGATCCTAAAATAATTTTGGCGGATGAGCCTACAGGAGCTCTTGACCAAGCTACTGGAAGAGAAATAATGGATGTTTTTAAAGAAATAAAAAGCAGAGGTAAAACAGTGATTATAGTTACTCACGATAAAAATATTGCAGCCCAGTGCAATAGAACTGTACAAGTTTTAGACGGTAAAATAGTTTCTTAGAAATAATTGACAAAAAATTAAATAGTATTAAAATAATAAGTGTACTTACTGTAGGTACACTTATTATTTTAAAAGGGTGATTAGAGTGCATATAAAAGAGTCTTTTGGAGACATTATTAATTCCGCAGCTAGAAATATGAAAAAGCAGTTGGAGGACAAGATCAAACAATATGATATTACTACATCACAATGGTCTGTATTAAAGATATTATCTGAAGAGAATAATCTAACTCAGGCAGATATAGCTGAAAAACTATCGGCGGACAGAGCCACTACTGGAGCTGTAGTGGACAAACTTATAACTAAAAATTTGATACATAGAAATCAATGTGAAGGAGATAGGAGAGCTTATAGTATTTGTATAACTGATCATGGATTGAAGTTAGCAGAAAAAATAACAGTTGAGGCTGAAAAATGCAACAATGAAGCATTGTACGGCTTTAAGGAAGAGGAAATAGTTCAGTTTATAGATTATTTGAGGAGAGTAAATAAGAATGTAGATAAGGAGAAAAAATTATGAACTGGAAATTAGAAATATATAGAGCTTTTTTTCTTGCCTTTGGTATATTTGAAGTTATTGCGAATACAAGGTATTTGTTTGTGAGAGATGGTATAAAACTTGCTAGGAAACAGCATCAGGAATTACCTAGAACAGCTACTAGTAACCAATATAAAGCAAAGGTTATATGTATGCTTATCTCTGGTATATGTTTCTTTTTAACTGGTTTATATTCCTATATACAGCATGGTGTAAATAATACTTATTATTCTATTATGCTGATATGTTTTGCAATATACGCTGTTATTGAAGGCGTATACTATAGGTATTGGAAAACTTTCGGATTTTCTACTATAAGCGTATTGTTTTTATTGATTTTCTTAATTTAATCGCTGAATATTATTAATATCACGTCAATATAAAGAAAAAGATATTAGCTTAGATCGTTTATTAAATGTATAAGAAGGAATATGCTGGCAGCATAGCGAATAGTAATCAATAAAAATATATTTTAGGTTGGTGAATTTATATGGGAAAAATACTATTATTTATTTATGATGAAATGGCTGACTTTGAAATAACTCTTGTAACTCATCTCCTTGGCGCAGATATGGGAAAAGAAGTTATTCCAATTGCATATGAAAAAGAATGTTTATCTAGTAAATCAGGCATTATTTATAAACCTAAGGCAACTGTAAAGGAAGCCCTACAGGAGGAAGTTGAAGGTTTGGTAATTCCAGGAGGCTGGAATGGAGAAATTAGGCCAGAGCTTATGGAATTAATACAAAAGCTGAATTCGGAGAAAAAATTGCTTGCTGCTATATGCGCTGGGCCGAGATTCTTTGCTAAAGCCGGAGTTTTAAAGGATGCAAAATATACAACCTCCCTTGCTGAATGGACAGAAGTACAAACCAAACAATTTGGAGAAAGCGATCCTTTTCCAAGAGAAAATTTTATCATGGAGAGGGTTGTAACTGATAGAAATATCATAACCGCTCAAGGCACCGCATTTGTGGATTTTGCTGTTGCAGTGGGGGAATGGTTTAACGGCTTTAAGGATGAGGCTGAAAAGGATGAACTATTAAAAGTCATTAGAGGTGTATAAAGCTTTAAAACAGTAAGTGTACTTCAAATTGGGAGTACACTTATTATTTTAAAATAAGGTAATTATAAGGGATATTGCAGAAGGGGTGATACTATGATGACCAAGGATGCTTATAATATTGGGGAAGTGGTAAAAGAGTTAAAAATAAACAAAGAGACTATAAGATATTATGAAAGAATAGGCTTGCTTTCAAGCACACGAAGAGATAGCAATGGCTATAGAATATATTCTACGGAGGATATAGAGAAGATAAGATTTATAATCATAGGTAAGCATTTCGGATTTTCACTTAAAGAAATAAAAATGCTTTTATTAAAAGCTTATGATGATATACACTGTACCAATATCGAAGAAACTAAAACTATAATTACGAGCAAGATAAATGAAATTAACGATAAAATCAGTGAATTGGAAGAAACAAAAAATTTACTGCGAAAAGTTAATGATATTATAGCATCAAGAGGTTCAGAGTGTTGTGAAGAGGTAGGGAAGTTTATGGAAAGCAACTCTTGACCTTGTACTATGGTACATAGTTTATAATTTTATAAAAACTAGAAAATATAGGAGGTTTTAATATGATTATAGACAAGGATACCATAATGTATTTTTCAGGTACAGGAAACAGCCTTCAGGTATGCAAGGATATAGTGAAGGAGTTAAATAATTTTGAATTATTTAAAATTGCTGAGCTTCCAAAGGATAAAATAGAGGTGAAAGCTAAAAGCTTAGGCATAGTATTTCCAGTATACTATGATCGCATTCCGCTATTAGTGGAGGAATTTGTTAAGCGATTGGATATTAGCAGCGATACTTATGTATTTGGAGTAGTAACTTATGGTGGCTTTCCAGGCAGAGTAATAATAAGGCTTGAGAACATATTACAAGACAATGGTTTCAAGCTTAATGCAGGATTTTTAGTGCATATGCCTCCAAATTATATATTGGCATACAATGCATCATCAATAAAAAGACAGAATAAAATTTTCCAAAAGGAAAAATTGAAGATTAATGAAATAGTAGCTGTGATTAAGTATAAAAAAGAGCAGCCTTGTAAAGTTAGCAAATTAAAATTTGATGTATTGATAGATAAGGTTTTTACTAAAACTACAGATAAAATAATGAAAAATCTGCATGTGAAGGACAAAGGCTTTTGGGTTAAGGATAACTGCAATGGCTGTAGAATATGCGAAAAAATCTGCCCCGCTAATAATATTGAATTTAAAGATAACAAGCCTACTTGGAAGCATAATTGCGAAGTATGCGTGGCTTGCATTCAAAATTGCCCCAGAGAAGCTATTCAGTGGGGAAATAAAACCACTAAAAGAAAGAGATATAGAAATCCTGACATAAGCATAAATGAATTGATTGGTAGTAAGTGAGGGCACAGCTTTGATGTATTTAAGGACAATGCTGAAACCAGAAAAATAATAGAAGAAACTATAGGTTATATGGAAAGCTCCTTGATGTGATATACCTTAGAAACATGTCAATTATGCTATAATGATTTATAAAAATGTATACGGAGGGATTAGCATATGTTTAAAATACAATCAATGGATATAGAAAAATATGAAGAAGTGTACGCTATGTGGTCAAGCATTCCAGGTATAAGGCTTAGCAGTGCAGATTCAAAAAGCGCAATCTCAAGCTACCTTAAAAGGAATCCTAATTTGTCTTTTATATGTGCGGATGATGACAAGATAGTTGGAACAATACTTTGCGGCCATGATGGGAGAAGAGGCTTTATACATCATACCTGCGTTCTGCCAGAATATCAGGGACAAGGTATAGGTAAAGCTTTAGTAGAAAAGGCTTTGGAAGCACTTAAGAAGGAAGAAATAGAAAAATGCCATCTCTTTGTAGTTGCGGATAACGAAGCTGGAAATAAATTTTGGAGCAAGATGGGTTGGGATAAAAGGGAGGATATATTTAATTTTTCAAAGGAAATAAAATAGTACGCGGAAATTATGATAACCAGCATCCAGCAAGCAGAAAATCGTGAAAAATATTTTAAATAAGCCATACATATGTCATATTATACTCATTATAATTTAGGTATATAAAATCTGGAGGTGTAATATGACAAATAAGGCGGATAGATTGTTAAAAAATATTGAAAGTTATTATGATAAGGATAACTATAATAAAATTCTTAACAAAGTAGGTGAACTTGAAGAGAAGCCTACTATTAAAAAACAGGCACAATATATTAATTCCTTGCTTGAATGTATCTCAGAGAATTATGGAGGAGAAGAAGCTAGGAAAGTCATGAGACCCTGTGTCTATCACTGCATTTCAAACAATATTATTAATATAGCTAAGGAAATATATAAAAAATCAAGTGATGTTGAAGAGTTTTTAAAACTTTTAAATGACAATGGTATCGGTGGAGGATATCTTCATATTGAGAATAATAAAATAATAGCCATATATGATAGGTGTTACTGCGGTATACCCAAAGCACTAAAGACACTATCGCCCATATACTGCGAATGTTCAGGGGGCTGGTTTCAAAAACTTTTTTCTTCAGTATTTGAAAAGGCTGTAACAGTGAAGCGGATAGATACAATATTAAATGGTGCAGATAAATGTACTTTTGAGATAGAATAATGACATATATAAGCTATAGATAACTGAAAATTATCTATAGCTTTTTTTATTACAATATTTACAAAAAGATTATTTAGCAGTAATATATAATTAGCAATACTAAATATAGACGGAGGTGAACTGCTTGCCAGATTTAGATAACCAATTAAAGAAAGGAACATTATCTATTATAGTCCTTAAATTAATTGAAAAAAGAGACATGTATGGATACGAGATAATACAGCTTATGGATGAAGAAAGTGAAGGATATTATAAGCTGAAAGAAGGAACTCTCTATCCCGTACTTTACAGATTGGAAGACAGCGGATGGATTGAAAGCTATAGAGTCATGCCTCAGGAGGAAAGAAAAATCCCAAGAAAATATTATAAAATTACAAGCAAAGGAGTGGAAGCACTTAAAGAACAGGTGAACTTGTGGAAGCATTTCTATTTAATAACCAATAAAGTTTTAGAGGATTAGAGGAGATGATAAAAGTGGATAAGAATTTTAAAGACTATATTGATATAATAATTAATAACATGGGTATAACTGGCAAAGAGGAAAGAAAGATAAGAGAAGATTTATATTCATCACTTTTAGAAAAGCAGAATATAACTGGAGAAAATGATCCCTATAAGCTTTTAGGTGACCCCTATGAAATTGCAGAAGATTTTATAGAAAACCTAGGTATCAGCCACAGCAATTCACATTCGTATAGAAGGAGCTATGGCTTTGAATATGTATCTAAAACTAAGGTTTTTGGATTGCCGCTTGTACACGTAAACAGTAATCCATTTGGCATTGCAAAAGGAATATTTTCTTTTGGAGTGGTATCTGTAGGAGTTTTTAGTTTTGGAGCCTTATCCTTAGGGGTTATAAGTTTTGGAGGCATAGCTTTAGGAATTATAGCTTTTGGAGGAGTGGCTGTTTCAGCGCTTTTATCCATGGGGGGAGCAGCTGTATCCTACTTTGCTAGCTTAGGAGGAGCGTCAATAGCCAAATGTATAGCTATTGGAGGGTATGCAAAAGCTGATATAGCTATAGGAGGAGTAGCTGATGGAATTGTAGCGATTTTTAATCAGCATGGAACTGGACAATATATGTTTAAAATGCCTGCTAATGCTGATGAAGTCGCAGCTGCCATAAGAAAGGTTAAACCTAATATGGCGCAATGGATAATAAATTTAATTAAAGGATTATTATAATAGTATTTAGGAGGAATTATCTATGAATTACTATGTTGTTGATGCATTTGCAGAAGATCCTTTTAAAGGAAACCCAGCAGGAGTATGCGTGTTGGAAAAGTGGCTTCCAGATTCGTTAATGCAAGAGATTGCAGCTGAAAACAATCTATCAGAGACGGCTTTTGTAGTGAAAAACATAGATAAATATGAATTGAGGTGGTTTACTCCAAAGGCAGAGATAGATTTATGCGGACACGCTACTTTGGGAACTGCATATGTCATATCAAATTACGTAGACTTAGGAATAAAAGATATGGTTTTTGAAACTGCCAGCGGGCCTCTAAAGGTTACACGCAATGATGCTTTATATGAAATGGACTTTCCTTCAAGAGAACCTAAAAAAATTAAGATTAATAATGAAATTATAGAAGCCATAGGAATGAAGCCTGTTGAGGCATATATATCCAGAGATTTATTTTTATTATTAGATACGGAGCAGAAAGTAAGAGATTTAACTCCTGATTTTTCTAGGCTAACGGAATTAAGTGAAGGTATGGGTGCAATAGTTACAGCAAAAGGAGAGGATATAGATTTTGTATCTAGATGTTTCTATCCTAAATTAGGTGTAAATGAAGATCCTGTTACGGGCTCTGCTCACAGCAATTTGATACCTTTTTGGGCGAAAAGATTAAATAAACGTAAAATGACAGCAAAGCAACTCTCAAAGCGTGGTGGAACATTATATTGTGAAGCAGCTGGAGAAAGAGTGAAGATAGCTGGTAGAGCAATATTATACATGCATGGTAATATTAATATAAAAGAAGATGAAAAATGAAAAAATATACCTTGTTCATTTTTATTCGGAGCAGTAAAGGACGATAACATAAAAAATAAAAATTTACGGAAAAATTTTTAAAGTTTGCTTTATTATATTGGAAAAGTGGTGATTAATATGCCTAAACCTACTTTTAGAAAAATAATAGCAGCAGCATCTATAATTGCTATCTTCATAATTTTGTTATTTTATTTCAATACTAAAAGAGCAACTGAAATACCTGATATAAAAACGTATAACATAGATAAAATTGAAATTATTGACATGTCAAACAGAAGTAAAACCACTATTGTAGCAGATAAAGATAAAATATCAGAATTTATGAAACAGCTTGATAAATATATAGTGGCAAAAAATAGATTTTTAGAAAAGAGCGGTTATAATTATGTGTTTAAGCTTGAGATGGAAATATATAATGGAGACAGCATAAACATTAATGGCAAAGAATATTACATTGTGAAAAATGGTATGTCTAATGAGGAAATTCAAGCCTTTCTAAAAAAATAGACTAGCCTTAAAAAATTGAATAAATTAATTATTAGGCTCTGTTTTAAATAAGTGTTGAATTTTACACTTATTTAAAACTTCCTTTACGAAAACCGCCTTTATCAACATTCTTTTAAAACATATCCAATTATTAAGATTCAGGGGGAGGATTTATGAGTGATTTATCTTTGACTATGGTTATTTCATCAATTATTGTTATAGTCGTTACAGTATTTTTGGCTAAAAATGTATTTGTTATTCTTTTTCAAGGAAGGCTTATTGTTAAAACAGAAGAAATACAGTTTGCAGCTATATTTTGGACAATAATTTTAATTATAAATGTATATCTTTTGTACAAGAATATTGTTAGTTATCATCAATATAAATACGAGGAAGTTTTTATTACAAATATTCTGGGCAATATAGGTATTATTGAGCTGATGATTATATCAATATTACGAACGATATGGAGCTACGAGATAAGAGAAAGAGGTATCTCCAATTATGGAAGCTTTTATAAATGGACTAAAGTTAAAAGCTATGAATGGGTTTCCAAATACGAGATACAATTTAAAGTTAAAACAATTTTTAATCCTAATAGGATCGTGAAATTTAGAATATTTGAAGATGAAATAAAGGCAAAAGTTGATGAAATTTTAAAAAGAAATATTTTATAATTATTATAATAAAAGCTATGCTGGCTGATACAGCATAGCTTTTAACTATTTATTCTGAAGTTCTATAAAAGAGAAGCTTTCTACATCAAAAAGTCCCTTTTCTGTAAGCCTAAGCTCTGGAATTACTGGCAGCGCCATGAAAGATAGTGTTATAAAAGGATCTATGTCCTTGTTAACTCCTAGCTTTCTTGCAGTAAGAACCATTTCTTTCATTATGTCTTTTACCTCATGGACTGGAAGATTGCTCATCAAACCGCACACAGGAAGAGGCAGGCTCCCTATGATTTTACCTTCAGAGGAAATCACATAACCTCCCTCTAGCTCTTTTATATATTTTACTGCATTTATAATGTCCTCATCATTATCTCCAGCTGCTATGATATTGTGAGAATCATGGGCCACACTAGTAGCAATGGCTCCATTTTTTATACCAAAACCCTTTAGCACACCTATTCCAACAAAATTATTCTTTCCATGCCTTTCCACCACGCAGAGCTTACTATAGTTTTCATCAGAAATGAACTCTTTAGCTTTTCCAGGAAGGCTTTCATATAAATGCTTGGTGGTTATCTGATGGGCAATCATTCCTATAACATGATTCTTTTCTTGCCTTTCAAGTTTTAGCTGAGATTTTTTTAAATCCTCACATTTTATGGTGTTTAAAAGAGAGGGGGTTTTTATTTCATAGCTAAAGCTTGAGAGATAATCTTCATTTATGAATTTACCATTTTTTATAACGAAATTAGGAAGGACTTCTTTTAAATCTTCCAGCACAACTATGTCAGCAGTGTAACCAGCAGCTATTGCTCCCAGCTTTTTAAGACCATAGACCTTAGCAGAATTATAAGAGGCCATTTTATAAGCAGTAATAGGAGGTACGCCTAGGCTGATGGCTTTCCTTATACAATAATTGATATGTCCTTCTGTTTCGATATCCTCTAAATGCTTATCGTCAGTGCAGAACATACATTGTTCAAAGGAAATGCCATTATCTAAAAAACCTTTAACAATGGTTTCCAGGTTTCTTGCGCCGCTGCCTTCTCTTATAAAAATATGCATGCCTGCTCTTAATTTATCTAAAGCTTCCTCAAAGCTGTAGCACTCATGGTCATTATCAACACCAGCAAGATGATAAGCTTGAACTTCTTTACCAGAAATTCCAGGAGCGTGACCATCTATAACCTTATTTTTAAATAAAGCTATTTTATCTAAAGCCTTTGAAGCACCATTAAGAACATCCTGGAAACACATCATCTCCCCAAGTCCAAGAATTCTAGGATTATTTATATATTTAGACATGTGACAAGCTAAAAATTCTCCGGCTCCATTGGTATCATATTCAGTGGAGGGTACCGAGGAGGGAACCATGATATATGCAGACAAAGGAATATTTTCAGTGGCATCCAAGATAAAATCTAAACCCTCTTCACCTTTTACATTTACCAGCTCATGAGGATCTGCAATTACAGTAGTAGTGCCGGCAGAAAACAGCATTTTAGAGAGCTCAAGTGGCATGACCATGGTGCTTTCAATATGCATATGAGCATCTATGAAGCCAGGTACAATATATTTGCTTGAGCAGTCAATCTCTTTAACGCCGCTGTAATTTCCAACTCCCACAATTTCGTTATCAACAATAGCTACATCAGCTTTTACTAGCTCTTCGCTAAAAACATTAAGTACATTTCCATTCTTTAAAACCAAATCAGCTTTTTCTATTCCTCTAGCCACTAATAATTTATGCTGCATACCTTTCATTTAAATCAATCCTTCCTATAAAATATATCCTAAAAAAACCAACCACCTTTAGGATTAAAAGCGCACCAATGCCTTGGCACACTTATAATCAACTATTATCGGTAGTTGGTAGAGACGCTCAACCTTATTATGAGCTTATATAAGCATTAATAATTAATATTATTTTATGAAGTAGAATATCACAAGTGGAGGTAGGTGTCAATAAGAAATAATTTCAAGTATTTTGCCTACTCCCTGCTTAATTTCTTTCACATTAGCGCAGCCTGTGCTTATCTTCAATATATCATTGGTAAAATAGTCTAATAAATAATCTTCTCTTAAGTCTTTTATGATGATATCTGATTTATAACATTCTCTAATCAAATAGTTAAGGTCAAAGTGATCTAAAAATTCTATGCAGCCATAGAAGCCGGTAGCAGGGATATGCCACTTAATATTTGGGCAGCTTAGACTTTCAGACACTTCTTTTAAAGCCTTCATCCTTTCACTGTAAAGCTTTCTTATGCGCTTCTTATTGTTATTAAACATTCCGCTCTTTAAATATATTTCTAAGGCTCCTTGGGAAATCACAGCAGTGCTTAGATCTATGGCCCTTTTATAAGTATCGAAGGTGTTTCGCAAAATTTTAGGCAGCACAACAGCGGCTATTCTTAGACCTGGGAGCAGTATTTTGGAAAAACTTTTTATATAGCACACTCTAGAGTCCGTGTCGGTGTAATATAAAGGATATACATTGCTTTTAAGCTCAAGATCTCCAAGATAATCATCTTCTACAATATAAACATCATATTTGGCTGCTAATTTTAAGATTTTCTTTTTATCCTCCAAGTCATAGCTTACTCCAAGAGGGTTGCTGAATCTTGGAATAGAATAAAAGCATTTTATATTATCCTGAGCAAATTTTCTTTCCAGCTCATTAAAATCGATACCATTGAATTTTCTCTCTATTCCCAATACAGGAGTTTTGGTTACCTCTAGGGCTTTTAACACTCCTTTATAGGTAGGCTGCTCCACTAGAACATTTTTCTTTCCGTTTGGAAATGGCATGCTGCAAAGTATATTTATAGCCTGCTGTGAGCCAGAGGCTATAAATATGTCCTCTGGTGAACAAAAAATCTGGTAGTCTTCAAAATGAGTTTTCAAAATTTCAATAAGTCCTGGAAGCCCTTGAGCAGGGGAATAATTAAACAGGGAAGCTTTATATATTTCTATAGCCTGTCTTAGGCAGTGCTGAAATTCTTCATAGGGCAGCACACTTTCATCTGGTGAACCAGAGGATAGATCAATTAGCTTATCTTTTTCATTTTTATGCATATCTGTCTTGTCCACTAAATAATATCCGCTTTGAGGGATGGAGTATACCACATGCTGAAGCTGAAGCTTCTCGTAGGCATGAACTACGGTCTGTTTGCTGCAGCAAAACCTTTCTGAAAGTTTTCTTATGGTAGGCAGCTTTTGGTTATATTTTATATTTCCGCATTTTATCTCACTCAAAATGAAATCTGTTATATCACTGTATTTACTCATAATTATCTCCAATTGTACTAGGACAACTTGATTTTTTATTTATTGAATTGGTTGCTTTTGTTAATTACACTGTAATTATATCACAGAGCTAATTTGAATCAAAAGGAAGTGTTATTTTGCTTAAGCATGTTGGAACTAATACTATTGAAACAGACAGATTGATACTTAGAAGATTTCATCATTTGGATAATGAGACTATGCGTGGAAACTGGGTCAGCGACGAAAAGCTTCAAGCCATGTATTCTGAACCAGTATATAACACTGAGACAGAAGTTAATGAGCTTCTCAGCACTTATATAAATTCCTATGAAAAGCTTGACTATTACAGGTGGGCTGTTGTGTTAAAAGAAAATGGAGAATGCATTGGACAAATTGCCTTTTTCTTAGTGGATAATAAAAATAATTTTTGCGAGATAGAATATTGTATAGGAAGTAAATTTCAAAATAGAGGTTTGGCTACAGAAGCTGCAAAGGCAGTTATTGATTTTGCCTTTAAGGAAGTTCAATTTCATAAAGTACAGATTTGCCATAGGGACAACAATATAGCCTCAAAAGCAGTAATAAAAAAATGCGGTTTCAAATATGAAGGTACTCTCAGAGATTATTTCTATGCTGCTGGAAGTTATGTGGACAGATTATATTATTCTATATTGAAGGATGAATGGGAGAAGCAAAAGAATCTGGCAGCTAATAAATTTTATTTTGTAAATGGCAGTGTAGAGCTGCTAGAATTTGTAGAACCTCTGTGGTATAAGCTAAATAAGCATCATGAAGAAAAATCAAATTACTTTAAGGAAAGATACAGAAATTTCAAATTTGAAAATAGAAAAAATAAGCTTTTGCTGGGTGATATGCTTATCAATATAGATTTAATCAAAAAAGAAAAAGCATATGTGGGTTACTGCATAAGTTCTATAAATAAAGAGCATATTGGAGAGATAGAGTCTATATATATCGAAGAAGAATACAGAAAATATGGACTTGGGGACAGCCTTATGAAGAGGGCTTTGAAATGGCTGGAGGAAAAGGGTGCAAAGAGCAAGATGATAGGTGTGGCAGAAGGAAATGATGAAGTGCTTGAGTTTTATAAGAAATATGGTTTTTATAAAAGAACCACAATATTGCAACAGAAATAAGAGGTGGATGGTATGTTTATAATAATTTTAAAATATAAAAAAGCTTTGAAAGAGGTTGAAAAGCATCTAGAAGCTCACGTAAAATTTTTGGATAAATATTATGCATTAAATAAATTCATCTGTTCAGGAAGGCAGCAGCCAAGAGTGGGCGGAGTAGTTATATGCAATGCAAAGGATAAGGAAGAGGCTAAGCTTATAATGCAGGAAGATCCCTTTTATAAGAACGACGTTGCTGAGTATGAAGTGATAGAGTTCGTACCCACTAAGTATAAGGAAGGCTTTGAAAAATTTATAGAGTAGGAGATATGATATGATAAGACGAATGGAATGTAGAGACAGTGATGCCATAAGAGAAATAGATAAGCTATGCTTTAGAGAGAATAATGCGAGAAGAAAGGAAGGCATAGAAGGATATATAGAAGTGGGTCAGAATTCAAGCCTAGTATATGAGCTTGATGGAAAAGTGGTAGGTTATAATTTTCTGCATATATGGGGAGCACTTGGATGGCTTGGACCCATTGGAGTACATCCTGAATATCAGGGAAAAGGTGTCGGCAAGGAGCTAGTGGAGCAAACAATAAAAGTTTTGAAAGAAGAATATAAGGTTTCTACTGTGGCACTTAATACAATGCCAGAAATACCTTATAACGTAGGCTTTTATATGGATTTGGGCTTTACTCCCCTTAAATTATCTTTAAATATGATAAAGAAAATTGATTTTTCTAATACCAGTAATCTTGAAAATGCTTATGCTGCTGAGCGTTTGGACATAACTCAGGAAGAGAATTATGTAGAAATAGAAGAAGCTCTGAAGAATATTTCAAAAGAGGCTTTTCAGGATTTTGATTTGACCTCAGAATTATATCTTATTAAAAATAAAGCTTTTGGAACTGTATTTACCTTAAAAGCTCACGATAAGATTCGTGGAATAGTAATATGCTATACAAAATCCTTGAGAGAAGAAAATACTAAAAAGCTTCAAATAAAATTGGCGGTAATGGATAGCTTTCTAGATTATAAAATAGCTTTGGATTCAATAATGAAGGCGCTTACTGAGTATTGCGGTGAAATCGGCTTTAACAGCATAGCTATAGACGCTAATACCTATAATGAGGATATCTGTAATTATCTAATGTCAAAGCATGCTTTCAAAATAGAGAGAACTCAGATATTTATGACCATGGGAAAAGAAAATCCTTTTGAAAATAAAAATATTCTTCTGCTTACAAGGCTAGCTGGTTAACTATGGAATATTCCATGGAATAAATGTATAATTAAGTAAAGTTTGTTTTTAGTTTGAGAGGTGAAATATATGAAAACACTTAGGCTAATTATGTGCCATTAGCAAAGATTGCTTATATGGCATAGGAAGTTAATACAAGTAATCTTTGCACTGACTTATTATAATAAATATGATAAGGAGCAAGGATATGGCTTATATTAAGGCGGAAGAAATATTACCTAAGGAATTACTAGAGTCTATTCAGAGGTATGTGGATGGAGAATGCCTATATATCCCTAGAAGAAATGACGCTAGAAAATCCTGGGGAGAAAAAAGCGGTACGAGGATTTCAATCGATAAAAGGAACAGAGAAATATTTAATAAATATAAAAATGGATTAACTATAATCCAATTAGCTAATATGTATTTTTTATCAGAGAAAACCATACAAAAAATTATCTATAAGAGAAGAATCATTGTAAAATAAAAGAGACTTAAGGGTCTCTTTTTCTATTATATTTTAATTAGTAAATAAATTGGGGAAACTTTTTGGTGCCATTAAGTAGTATCATAAAGCTACAAAAATAAGGAAGGTGATATTATGAACATATCAGAAAATCATGCCCCAGATATAGAGGAGATGGGTGATTTTTTTAATAAGAGGGCAGACACCTATGAATCGCATATGATGAATGAAGTGGATGGCTATGAAGAATATTATGCGGAAACTGCTAGGTACATACCTAAGGATAAAGCTATAAGACTTTTAGATATTGGCTGTGGTACAGGCCTTGAATTGGAAGAGATCTTTAAGCTAAATCCATTTGTTAAGGTTACTGGCATAGATTTGGCGGATAAAATGCTGGAAAGGCTAAGAGAAAAATACAGCCATAAAAAAGATCAGATATCTCTTATAAATGACTCTTATTTTCATGTTGATTATGGAAGAGAAAGCTATGATGCAGCACTTTCTGTAATGACATTGCATCATTTTACTCATGAAGAAAAGCTAAAAATATATAAAAAACTTTATGACAGCCTAGTAGAGCATGGAATGTATATTGAGACAGATTATACTGCTGAAAATCAAGAACAGGAAGATTATTTTTATGGGGAGCTTAAGCGTATAAAGAAAGAGAACAACATAAAAGAGGGCTTTTATCACTACGACACCCCATGCACTGTAGAAAATATCATCATGCTGCTGAAGCAGGCAGGCTTTAAGGATGTACAGTTAAATTGGAGAAAAAGAGCTACTTCCATTATTACGGCAGTAAAGTGATTAAAAACACAGCCTAATTATTTTTAGAAGGTAGTGAGTTGAACCATTTATATTTACATTGCTTCCATTTTTCATATGAATACTAGTTATGTTTGATGCATTATTTTTTAATAAGTCATCAAAACTTTTAGGTGAATGCTGAACCATTAAAAATGAAATTACAGAGAACAATAAAATATGTTATCATTAGAATAGGATAGGCTTCAAGCATATCCTATTTTAATATGTGCATGAATTTATTTTTAGGAGATAAAGCATGGGAAAAATATTTGTGGTAGAAGATGATGTGAAACTGAGAAACTTGATAAAGGATTCCCTTGAAAGATATGGCTACGCCATCCTTGCAGCAGAGGACTTTTTAAGCCTTGAGGAGGAGTTTAAGAAGGAGCTCCCTGAGCTGGTTTTGCTGGATATAAATCTGCCCTATAATGATGGCTTTTATTACTGCAGAGCTTTCAGAAGGATTTCAAAGGCTCCAATAATAATGATATCTGCAAGAAATGGTGACATGGAGCAGGTGATGAGCATGGAGCTTGGAGCAGATGATTATATCATAAAGCCTTTTAATATAGATATACTTATAGCTAAGGTAAAATCTGTTTTTAGAAGGGTTTACGGAGAATATTCTAATGCGGAGGAAAAGGATTTAGAGGTTCTTGGAATGCGCCTTAAAGAGAAAAGCTTTAAGATTGAATACAAAGGTATGCAGCTGGAGCTAAGCAAGAACGAATTTAAGCTTGTTAAGAAGTTTTTAGAGAAAAAGGATATGGTAGTAAGCAGAGAAGAATTGCTCTCAGAGCTTTGGGATGAATTCAATTTTGTGGATGACAATACCTTAACGGTAAATGTAACAAGAATTAAGAA
Organism: Clostridium sp. 19966; assembly: GCF_032335695.1. Taxonomy (NCBI): domain Bacteria; kingdom Bacillati; phylum Bacillota; class Clostridia; order Eubacteriales; family Clostridiaceae; genus Clostridium; species Clostridium sp. 19966. The sequence continues at coordinate 129,657 of NZ_JACTOJ010000007.1, read as the reverse complement.
TAGATTAAGTGAGCTAGGAATAAGAGGAGCCATAAAGACCAAAAGAGGTATTGGATATATATTTGATACAAGTGCACTGGAGGCGGGAAGAGATGAATAAGAAAATATTTAAAAATTTTCTTCTGGATCATTTATCCTTCACTGCCTCTTATTTTATAAGCAATATACTGATAGGCGTGTTCTATTATCTATCTGCAGGAAAAGACATAGAAATAGCATATCCAGCTTGCATATCTATATTTGTGTATGTAGTTTTTATACTTTATAAATGGATAACCTATAGAAATTTTAATGTAAATGCTAGCAAGCTTGTAGAAAATGTAGATTATGATATTAAGAGCTACAGCTCTGAAAGCAAGGAATTGGTAAGAATTATTGGTGCAATTCACAGAGGCTATTTGGAAAAGCTTAATGGTTTAAGCAGCGAGCAAAGCAATCAAAAACGCTTTTTATCACAGTGGATTCATAATATGAAAACTCCTGTAGCAGTGATGGATCTTATACTTCAGAAAAATAAAAAAGGAGAAATTGAAAATACCAAAGCTCTTGAGGATATAGGAGAGGAAAGCTTAGAGCTTGAAAATAAGCTGAATCAGGTTTTAAATATGCTTAGGCTTGAAGAATTCAGTCAGGATTATAATCCGGAAACTGTGGATTTGGTGACTTCTGTAAGAAAAATTATAAATGATAGGAAAAGCCAATTTATATATAATAAAATCTATCCTAAAATACAGGAAAAAGGAAAACTCCTTGTACTTACAGACGAAAAATGGAATGAAGCTATGCTGGAGCAGATTTTATCCAATGCTATAAAATATTCTGCTGGCAGGGATAAATATAAAAATGTATATTTTATATTTAATAGTGAAGAGGACAAGGTTAGCCTCACCATAAAAGATGAGGGAATAGGAATACCAAAACATGATTTGGAAAGAGTATTTAAACCTTTTTTTACGGGAGACAATGGAAGAGTTCAGCAAGGGGCTACAGGCATAGGACTATATTTTTGCAGTGAAGTGGCTAAAAAGCTGGGACATACTATACATATAAAATCAGAGCTAGGGGTAGGGACTGAAGTAACCATTGAATACCTTTCAAAACTGTAAGGTTTAATTAGCAAGATAAATGGCTTATAGTTAAGAGCTGCCCTAAAATAATATCAGGATATAAATTTAGGGAGGTAAATAAAAATGAGTGTTTTAACAGCTAAAAATATAACCAAGATATATGGAGGAAAAGATGAAGAAAGCTCCACAGCTGCGTTGAATGGAGTGAGCCTTTCCATAGAAGCAGGAGAATTTGTGGGTATAATGGGGCCTTCTGGCAGCGGAAAAACCACTCTTGTAAATATATTGAGCGGCATCAGTAAGCCCACTTCGGGAAGTGTTTTTATAGATGAAAAAGATATAACTAAGCTGGATAAATATGAAATGGCCCTTTTTAGAAGGCAAAAGCTTGGCTTTGTATTTCAGGAGTTTAATCTTTTAGATAGCCTCACTTTAAGGGAAAATGTTATGCTTCCTATGATATTAGATAAGAGAGAAGCTGAGCATATGAAAGCAAGGGCTAAAGAGATAATGACTTTATTTGATATCGAAGCTATAGGGGATAAATATCCTTATAATGTGTCTGGTGGTCAGCAGCAGAGAGCCGCAGTAAGCAGAGCTCTGGTAAATGAGCCTGTGATAGTTTTTGCAGATGAACCTACAGGAAATCTGGATTCTAAATCCTCCAATGCAGTAATGAATTGCTTTAAGAAAATGAATGAGGATAAAAACAGCACTATATTAATGGTAACTCACGATGCCTTTGCCGCCAGCTTTTGTAAAAAGATTATATTTATAAAAGACGGAAGAATCAATATGGAAATTGTAAATAAGGGAGACAGAAAAGAATTCTTTAACAGCATATTAGATTGCCTTGCCGTTATTGGAGGTGAGAGAGTTGACCTTTAGAGACGTAGCCATAAAGAATTTTAAATTAAACCTTCAAAAGTTTTTCTCCTACTTTTTGTGCAGCAGCTTTTCCATAATGATATTTTTTATATATTCCTCACTGCTTTTCAACGAAAATTTGAAGAAGCAGTCAGATCATTTTGCTATAAGCATGTTGTTTTATATAACCTTAACTGCTTTAGCCGCCTTTTCTGTATTTTTTATAAATTATGCTCATTCTGCCTTTATGAAAGCAAGAAAAAAAGAATTTGGAATTTATCTTACTTTAGGTATGAACTCTGATGATTTAAAGAATATAGTTAACCTGGAAAATATAATCATAGTAGCCGCATCTCTTCTAGCAGGTCTAATAACAGGTGTGCTTTTTTCAAGATTATTTCAAATGATTGTGTTAAAGCTCTTAGATATACAGAATGTGGCATTTTCTCTAAGCTATAAATGTTTTTTATTAACCCTAGGTGTATTCTCTATTATTTTTTTAATGGTTATAATCATTAGTAATTTGCAGACAAGAAATATGGATATATCAGAGTTGTTGAAGGAAGGCAGGAAGGGAAAATTCACAAAGGGCGGGAAATTAAAGGCTTCTGGGGGAATTTTCATGCTGCTGCTGTCTGTTATTTTTCTTGGAGTAATAACACAGCATGAAAAGCTTAGAAGTAATGGTGTTATAGTAATAGCTTATGTATTTTGGTGTTTTCTTGGTACCTATATAACCATAAGTAATATTGGCACTGCATATATAGATTTTATAAAAGGAAAAAGCTATTATTATTCCAATATATTATCTATCACGGAGATAAGTCATAAATTTACTCAGAATAAGAAAATCATATTTGTTTTAAGCATATTGAGCGCTATGACCATTACTCTGGTAGCTTCTCCTGTTTCTTTGTACAGTTTATCTTCAAGCATAGCTGAAATGAACAGTAACAGCAATATAGAATTTGTGCAGCTTGGCAATATAAATAAGCTATCTCAGCAGAGCTTTAAAGAGCTCATCAGTAAGTCTAATTCAAGCATTGAAAGCATTAAAAATACAGAATTTATAGCTCTGCAGCTTAAAGAGGCTTCTGTCAGTGAAAAGTATTTGAATGAAAGACCTGTAGTTTCAGAAAAGACCTATAATTCTGTAACAGGAAGTCAGGTTAACCTTAAAAAAGGGGAAGCATTAAATGTACTGCTTGACTGGCTTCCTGGATATCATGGAATAGAGCCTTTAAGCAATATAAAACTTTCTGACGGAAATAATGATACCTTCGATTTTAAAGTTACGGAGTCTATACACTCTAAGTGGGTGGCTTCCATAGATAGTTACAGCACTAGCTCAGGTCTGGTAATCAGTGATGAAGACTACGAAAATATAAAGAAGCTAGCAGCCCAGGACGATATTGGATTTTTCAGGTCTGTAAAATTTGATAACTGGAAAAATACCAAGCCCCTGGTAGATAACCTAAAGTCAGAGCTTGACAAAATAAATAGCAGCTTAACTTCAAAGGATAAAAAAGCAGCTTTAAATTTGAAAGTAAATTCTACCATAGAAAGGTACGATGAATTAAAACGAGGTTACTCCTTTTTCATATTTGTAACTACTATCATGGGAGCTCTGTTTTTTATAGCAGGAGGCAGCGTCCTATTCTTTAAAAAATATACAGAACTTGAAGAAGACAGAGAAAGATTTTTTAAGCTTTATAAAATAGGTATAAGCGAAAAAGAAGCAGAAGCAGTGGTGGCTAAAGAACTGAGGATTATGTTCTTTTCCCCCCTTATTGTAGGAAGTCTTTTAGGCTACAGCTTCATATATCTTTTAACCTTCATGTTTGATGGAGGAGATATAATTAAAAAATTCATGACTAATGCTACCTTTGTACTAATTATATATTTTGTATTTCAAGCTGTGTTTTACTATATTACTAAAAGAAAATACAGCGCGGAGGTCATAAGAAAATTAAAGCTATAAGTTTATCAATTTGAATTTAAGCTGTTTAAGATCATTCCTGTGATTACTAAAGCTATTCCCAGAAAAGCTATTAGAGTAGGGAGTCTGTCGTGGAAAACTAGAATTGCTCCTAGGAGAGTAAATATAACTTCACCAGATTGAGTAGATTCCACAACGGCTAATTTGTGAATATCATGTTTAACTAAATCCGTAGCCTTAAAAAACAGTATGGTGGCTATGATACCTGAGAACAGGGCAACTATAGCCGATTGGAGAATTTGATTTGAGCTTGGAAGTCCAGCTGAATAAATTCCACAAAGAGCTATAAATATCCAAAAGGGCATACTGCATAGTGTCATACCAAATACTCTTTGAAAGGTGTTCAGGTCTTCACTGCATATTTCCATCATTTTTCTGTTGCCAAGGGGGTAGGAAAAAGCTGCAATAATAACTGGAATAATTCCTATTATTACTTTGTCAGCGGCTACCTGCTTGGCCTGTTCAAATTGTATAAGAAATATTCCTATTAAAATAATTAAGGACATGAATAAGGATTTTTTAGGAAGCTTATTTCTTACTTTAAGCTTACCTTTTGGAGTATCTATAGTCTTAAAAAATAATGGTGATAAAAGAGCACCGCAGATTATGGTTATCTGCCAGGTACCAGCTACTAGCCAGGATGGACCATAGCTGGAGGCAAAGCTAAGAGGAGAGTAGAATAGCCCAAAACCCACCGTGCTCCAAAGAATCCATTTTCCAGGCTTCTTTTTTATATCTTCAATTACTGAGAAAGTTTGTCCTTTGATAAGCATCATAATAAGCAAAAGTACCAGCATAAAAATATATCTTAACGAAGAACTCCAAAGCCAGCTGCCTCCAGCTAAATTCATTTGCTGATTCAATAGAAAAGTGAAAGCGAAAAAGAAGGATGCGGATATCCCAAGTAAAAGTGCTTTTCCCATAGTGTTTTGCTCCTTATCAATTAATGCTGTATAGTATATTATATATTAATCTGTTATATTGTACAATATTAAGTTTACAACAGAACCTAAATGTAATAGCATATATAGTATAAGGTACCAAGAAGAAGGTGGTTAGCTATGAAGGACTTAAGCATTATTATAGGAAATAGATTGAAGGAAATCAGAAGCGGCAGGCAGCTTAGCTTAGATGAGACTGCTAAACTAACTGGGGTAAGCAAGGGAATGCTTAATCAGATTGAAAGAGGACAATCCAATCCTACAGTATCTACTCTTTGGAAGATTGCTACGGGACTGAAGGTTTCCTTTTCCTTATTCATGGATGAGCAGCAGGAAGAGCTGAAGGTAATAACCCAAAACGACATAGAGCCTATAATAGAAGAAGAGAACAAAATGAAGCTGTATCCCATATTTCCTTTCGATGCTAATAGAGGCTTTGAGATATTAACTATAGAATTGGAAATAGGCTGCAAACATATTTCAACACCTCACAATGAGGGGGTGGAGGAATACATAATTGTTACAGAAGGAGAAATGGAAGTTTCTATAGGCAATAAAAAATACGGGCTAAAAAAGGGCAATTCCATTAAGTTTATGGCCAACATTCCACATGAATATAGAAATGCTGGAAACGAGAGAGCAGTGTTTCAAAACATAATATTTTATACTAAATGAAAAAAAGTCTATGCCTTAAGAAGGGGGCATAGACTTTTTGAGTTATTTGCTTACTGGTACTTCGGGCTCATCATAAGAGATAGATTTTTCACCACCTATTACATTAAGCTTCAATGCTTTGGAGGTTGTATTTATTTTTGTATATACAGTACTTGTATTCAAGTCTTTTTCAGAATGATTTTGGTAAGTGTCATTAGTTCCACCAGGAAATTGAAACTGTAAATTATTATATATTCTTTTTTTGTTAGTGTAAGTAATAGTATATTCAGCGGAATTATTATTTTTTTTCATAGAGGATATTCTGAAATTTTCACCGTTGTAGTCATATTCTTTTGATAAATCATTTATATCAATATCATATGATTTTGGTTCCATGTAAGTTAATTGTAGCCCTGTAAGCTTTATACCTATATTTCGGCAATTGTTATAGTACAAGGATTTAAATTCTTGTGTTCCATACATGGAGGAGTTATCATTTGATGAGGAATCGTCGTAGGATACAGATTTTCCAGGTGTTCTGATACTCATACTCGATATTTTAGGGCTATTATCAGAGGAATTTATAGCAGAAAGATATTCATTATTACAGCTAATGCTTATTTTAGGATGGACTATACTTAAATTATCTTGATTCTTAGGTATAAAGCTATAGTCAAGTAAAGTTTTTAAAACACCAAGTTTAATAGAATTTATTTTTAGAGTTCCAATATCCAGCTCATATTCTTTATTAACTGGTATTGTTCTGATTTCTTGCATAGGGACTTGAAGCTTTATATTCCAATCAACTTTAACTAAATTTTTTGGATTAAGAATAGAAGCCACTTTGTCCAATATACCTTTGTCCTCACTATTGTCAAAAATAATATTTTCGATTCCTATAGTTATAGGATTATTTTTCATATAGGTAAGTGAATCTTCGTTAGGAGTTATACTAAATGCTTTATCATTTTCTTTTGAATTTGAATTAGGTATACTATATCCCCATTTATCATTGAACTTTTCCCCATAATGATTAGAGAGACTAATAGTATTTATAGAATATCTAGGATCTGAAACATCATAAATAACTTCCATGCCAGTTTCATCAGCCACAATTTCTTTAAATTTAAATTCCACGTTTTTGTATTTAAAGCTTTGATTGATTTCTGTTATATTTTTATGCGCGCGGGCTAAATCTATTTCCTGCTTGTAAGGAATACCGCTATATTGATCGATTGCAAAAGTGGTAACGGGAATTCCAACGATTATTGCCAGAATAGCTGCAGCAGCTTTATAGGCATATCCTTTCTTTTTTCTGTTTTTAACATGTTTTCTAAGTTTGATTTCTACATTATCCATTAAATTGTCAGGTATATTAGCATTCATTTTTTATACCTCCATCTTTGCTTAAAAAAATTAAGCTTCTATATAATTGGGTTTTTACCGTGCTTAAGGGAATATTCATTATAGCCGCTATTTCCAACAGGGAGTAATCCTTAAGATACCTTAGGACAACTATATCTCTTTCATCGTTTTTCAGATGTTTAATTTTATCAAAAGCCTTTATTGAAGCTTCCGATATGTAATCTTCTGCATCATAGGAGTTTTTAGCATAGGAAAAAGCAATATTATAAATTAGAGCATCCTTTTCACTTAAAAGCTGCATAAATGATGAAATATCGCCTTTCTTGCTTTTATCAACAAGCTTTTGTAATTCAGTCATAACAAACCCTTCTTTCGGAGCTTAAGCATTATTTATAGAAATCTAGATTCCTTTTGGAATTTACATAGAGTAGATATTTTCAAAGTATAAAAAGTTTCAATATTTTTCGAGGAATATGCTATAATTGTATTGTTAATTTATGTATTAGAAGTTATAAAATATATTATATCAAAAGGTGGGGAATATAATGAGTATTTTAGCAATTTTGGGGACTGTACACAGCGAAGATATGAGAAAAGAATCAAATTATCCTTTAGAAAAAATGGCAGAGATAATAGAAAGGTTTCAACCTGATGCTATTTTTGGCGAAGTAAGACCGGAAAATTGGGCTGAGTACTGTAAAGATAAAAGTTATGATGGATATCTTGGACCAAATGAATACAGGAGATTCATAATACCTTATTGCGAGAAACGAGGAATAAAATTCGTCCCTGTAGATTGGTTTGAAGACGATATGGTAGGAATGGATTATTATGAAGGGAAATCAGAAGAAGAGAAGCTGAAACTCGATAAAAAAGATGAGGAATTTATGAAGCTTTATATGGATGCAGGGAAGAAGAGCGCCATACCTTTTAATTCTTTTGAGGCAAATGAAGTGGCAAAAAGGTGGCATGATTTTGCAGATGAAGTAAATCATAAAGTAAATAATGTGTACTGGATATGCAGAAATGAGCTTATGATCATGAGAATTAAGAATGCGTTAAAAGAATTGGAAGGCAAGAAAGTATTGTGTACTGTTGGAGCAGAGCATACATATTTTTATTATGACGGGTTAAAAGCTTTGAAAGATTGGGAATTGGTGTATCCAATAAAGGCATGAGTTGAAATTTGTCTATTCTGGTGTATATTTAGAATAAGAACTATTGCAATGGAGGAAGTATGAAGGGAATCAGATATTCACTAAGCGCTAATAAAGGCAATATTGAAATGAAGGAATGTGTTAATGCAGTTCACTGCTATAAAACTCATTTTCATAATGAATTTTCCATAGGGATTATCGAAAAGGGGACATCAAAATCAAAAATACATAATAGGGAATATATATTTGCTGAAGGTGATTTTTTAATAATCCCCCCTAATGTTCCTCATAAATGTACACCCATAGATTATAATGATTGGAATTTTAAGATGCTCTATTTGGATAAAGAATGGTTTCAGAAAGAATTTAATATAAAGAGCACAAATTTTATTTGCAGAAGATTGGATAAGCATATATACGAGAAAATACTTCGCTTTTTTACTCAAGATAAATACAATATTTTAGATATGGAGAAGGAGTCAGAACTTATAACTGTTATAGCCTCTTTAGTAGAAGCGGAAGTTGTAAATTCAGGCTTTTATTACAATAAACTTGCCAGGGTAGAAGAACACTTGAGGGAGAATTATTTAAGCTCCGTAACTCTTGGTGAATTAGCAGAAGCTTGCAATATGAGCAAATATTATTTAATAAAAAAGTTTGAAGAAAATTACGGATTGCCGCCGCATAAATATATCATTAATTTGCGTGTGAACAATGCAAAGAAGCTTCTGAGAAAAAGGAAAACTTTTGCCCAGGTAGCCTTGGAGAGTGGATTCTATGATCAGAGCCATTTTATTAAAGCCTTTAAAGCCTATACTGGAGTTACTCCTTTAGAATACATATGTAATACTTGAAAAAGGGGAAGGGTCCCCCAAACTAATTATCTTAAGGATGGAAGAGAGCCTGCTATGCTGTTAACTGTTTTTTTATCTCCGTATATACAGAGACCAAGATAATTCAAATCACTATAAGCAGCATTGGAAAGCTTTGACTTATACTCGTCATATATATTACATTTTTGAGCTACTTCGTTAAAGTCAATTATTACAATTTTATCATTATGCTTTTCTGTTATTACATTGTGAATTTTTTGGATTCCTTCTCTGCTGGAAGAGAGTATGGGAAGAGGTATATTAATTATGCCTTTATGAATAAATCCATCCATATCAGAAACATCGGGACCTATTATATCATCTATACAGTTGCTTAAACTGCAGCCTAATATGGCAGCGGTGTTGGCAATGAGACCTAAAGGCAGCTCTTTGTCGATTACAATGACACATTTTATGTTTTCATTATTCAAATTGAAAACCTCCTTTTAACACATTATTTTTAGGCTTTGTTTTAAAATGCTAATATTATCTTTTGGTTTTAGAGCAATTAAAGTCTATATAAATAGTCTCTTAAAACATAGCTTATTTTTAAAATATAAGGTATATGAAAAATTATATATAGTAAAAAATTGCGATAATTTTTAGTTGGAGGAAAATATTTATGAAGCTAAGAGATGAATTTACATGTCCGTTAGAATTAACTCATGATATGCTTAAGGGCAAATGGAAGCCAATAATATTGTGGAGACTTAGGCTTGGCAAAACTTCACTTTCAAGTTTAAAAAGAGATATTAATGGAATAAGCGAAAAAATGCTGCTTCAGCAGTTAAAGGAACTTATGAATTTTGGTTTTGTAGATAAAATATCCTATGAGGGATATCCTCTTAAAGTAGAATACTTTTTAACTGAAACAAGAGGAAAAAAGATAATGGAGGCACTTACTATAATGCAAAGCTTGGGAGTAGAATATATGATAGACAATGGTCAAGAATGTGTCTTGAAAGAAAGAGGAATAATATAATTAATACCCACTAAAAAGTAGGTAATTTACTATAAAAGCAGCAAAATATATAATATGCTTAAACTTATTATAGGAGGATTGAGAGAGATGAAGATAACAAGCTCTGGAATTATAAATGGTGTAATAGAAGACAAGTATGGAAAAAGAGGAAATAAATTTAATTCTGCAGATATTCCTACATATTCATTGCCAATTAAAATTGAAAATCAACCTGAAGGCACTGTATCCTTCGCCATACTCTTAGAAGATAGGGATGCTGTCCCCGTATGCGGATTTTCATGGATTCATTGGACCGCCGCTAATATATTAGAATCTGAATTAGAGGAAAATGCAAGTGTTACCAAAAAGAATTTTGTACAAGGAGTAAATAGCTGGTACAGTCCACTTGGAGAAACTTCTAAAGAATTATCTATGGGCTATGGTGGAATGGCACCTCCAGATGCACCTCATGTTTATGAGCTTCACGTATATGCCTTAGATACTAAATTGAACCTAGAAGAAGGGTTTTACATGAATGAAATGTTTAGAGCTATGGAAAGTCATATTTTAGATCAAGCTACTATAAAAGGGACTTATAGTAATTAGGCTATGTCTTAAGAGTATATCAACATTTTAAAATATAGCCATAAGGGTATTTTCTTATTGATATTAATTCATGAGAAAATACCCTTTATTTTATGCTTCAAATTCCAAAATCTAGTATATAAATTAATTTGGAGGCTCAAGTTTAATTAATAGTTATTTTTAGGATTTTAAATTAATACTCTGAAGGTTAGTATATAAGTGATATTTAATTTCGGAGGTGGAGACAATGAATATAGAATTTAGGAAACCAATAGAAAGTGACTCTAATGATATAGCTACATGGAAATATGAAGGAATATACTCTTTTTATGATAATGATAAAACAGAAACTAAGAAGCAATGGGCAAGAAATATGCATAATGAACAAAATACATTTACTATATACAATGAAAAAGGTGAGTTAATTGGTAATTGTAGTTTCAATTATGATGAGGAAGAAAATCAATTCATGCTTGGAGTACAAATGAGACCTGAATTGACGGGAAAGGGCATGGGCACAGAAATAGTAGAAGCTATAATCGCTTTTGGAAGGAAAGAATATAAGTTTAATAAGATAGCTTTGTTTGTTGCAAAATTTAATAGGAGAGCAATAACAATATATGAAAGATTGGTAAAGTATTTTTGCTTCAGTTCCGGTTTAAAGGAAGCATAATTATAAAACTTATTAATTGCCTTATAGAGCCAAAACTTGGATGAGAAGGCATTGTTGATGATGCCTTCGTCATGCTCAAGCCTTTATGATGGCTTTTTATTAGTAAATTATTTAAATTTTTTAGGAAACTGTCTAATTATGCCATCAGTAAGTATATCCGAGAACATTATCATGTGATCCTCGCCTTTGTCAAAGGCAGTAATATCTGAAATCCAATCTTTATTTAATCTAGCTACAACTTGAGCTGTAATATACTCTAGATGCCTATGCAGCATATCCTTTAGAACCTTATCTGAATAGTTTGGGTTGGCACTACTTAGAAAATCAGCTATCTGATCCGCATTTTCATACCATAATTTATTATATTTCTCAAAGTCAGCTTTATTGTCATTTTTAGCGGCATCGGTAACTTTCCCCGCAAGTTCTATATGTTCTCTTAACATAGCTGCAAGTTTATTTCCGGTTTCTTCTCCATAGTAAGGTTTTATTGAATTACCAATATCATCTTGGTTTTTAAGAAGCCTTTCCAATACTGGGCCTTTATCCTCAAGTGAAGCTAAATCACTTACAATAACACTTCTGGTCCATAAAACATGATCTATCCAAAGTTTTCTCTCTTCCCATATTAAATCACAGGCAGTTTTGTTATAAGTTATATCCTTAGGTGCTTTACCATCCAGAGTTTGAGCACTAACTGGTGTTAAGACTAAGGATAATGTAAATAGTGAGAACAATATATTTTTTAGGATTTTCTTCATTGCATATACTCCTTTAGTAATCATATTTAGATTTTAGTTTGTTCAAAACTCTATACATATATGCATTTTTTAGACAAATATTTTTAAGCAGTGATGATACCCTATATATAATGATGCAGATTATAGGATTCTCAGCTTGTTTAGCCGGATTTTTAAAGAGAGAATAAGAGTAACCACAATTCTTATTTCTTACGTCTTAACTGTTCTTTGCTATTATCTTTCTTAAAATTTCATATTACGAATTGCAGTATAATGATTTTTACATAGATAAATTTGTATATATGTAGTAAAATATTTATATAGAAATTAATAAGGGAGATGATGTTATGGTTATAAAGGATATCATGAAGACTAAAAATTACACAGTGAAAGTAAACGATACCATAGATGGGGTTTTAGCATTAATGAACAAGCTTCATATCAATGGACTTCCAGTAATTGATGAGTTAAATAATCTAGTGGGCATGGTTGTTAAAGCTGATATATATAGATTTATGACTAGTCCAGGACATTATGACAGCTGCCCGGTAGACTGGGTAATGTCAAAATCAGTAATAACTGTATCTCCTGAGGAAGATATTTTGGCAGCGGCTAAGAAGCTTAGAGAAAAGAACATAATTTCTATGCCGGTAGTTGAAGAAGGCAAGGTTATAGGGATCATAAGCATAGAAGACTTATTAGATTATTTTAGTACTCGAGATTAATTATATACATTCAGTAAAAAGCCCTGTTTGGTTTAAACAGGGCTTTTTATGACATTTGCAAATGAATAAAAGTTTCTTTGATAGTTTTTCAGCTGTTATAGGGCTTTAATGCAAACCTGGCTATGCTGGCGGTAAGAAGGATTACACCTAATATGCATAGGGCGGCTACATCGTTTAAGAGATAGCTAAAGCTTACCCCTTTGGTAATTATTCCTCTCAATATATTAAGAAAGTAGGTAAGTGGAAGTACATTTCCTATAAGCTGTATGAGCTTTGGCATGGCCTCTCTAGGAAAAACAAAGCCTGAAAGAAGAATGCTTGGAAGAAGCACAAGTATTGTAAGCTGCATTGCTTGAAGCTGAGTTTTGGATACAGTGGATATCAGTATGCCTATGGATAAAGCACATATTACGAAGCCAACTCCTAAAAATATGAGAAGCAGCAGATTTCCGTGGATTGGAACATTAAACCACTTTATGCCTAAGGCTAAGGACAGCAGAAAATCAAAGAAGCCTATGAAGATATAGGGAATGAGTTTTCCTAAAATTATTTCTGCTGATGTTAAGGGGGATACAGTAAGCTGTTCTATAGTTCCTCTTTCTCGTTCTCTAACTAGTGCAAAGGCTGTTAATAAAATGGTTATATTTTGCATTATAAGTCCTATCAAACCTGGAATAGTGAAACTTTGATTACTTAAGTCAGGATTGTATAGTACTTTTGTATTAACCTGAACTCCAGAGGCAAGGGCAGTCTTATTGAGCTTTTCATTCAATTGCTGCATCTTGTTAGCTCCATATTGCTGACCGGATATGACTCCGCTGCTAAAGGCAGTTCTTGCAGTAGTTGGATCTGAGCCATCTATTAGAAGCTGCACAGTTGACAGAGATTTATTTAAGAGCTTTGTACTGAAATCTGGAGGTATTATCAAAGCTGCATGGATTTTTCCTTTATCTATATTATCCTTAACTACTGTTATACTATTTTCCTTAGATACAATTTTAAAATACCCTGTGTTCTTAAAACTTTGAATTAATTCTCTGCTTTCTGTAGAGTTACTTTGATCTACCACCTGCATGGATATATTATCTAATTCTGTGTTTACTGCATATCCAAATAGGAGAATCATGATAATAGGCATCATTATGGCTATGCCAAAGCTGGCTCTATCACGTTTAAGCTGTATAAATTCTTTTTTTACTATGGATAAAAATCTTTGAAGATTCATACCTACATCTCCTTCCTAACCATCTTTTTTAGTTCCTCAAAGGAGTTCTGAATTTTTTCATTAGTGGTTTCTTCAACATATTTTATAAACACGTCCTCCAAATTATTGACATTTTCCTTTTCAATAAGTTCTTTGGGACTTCCAATAGCTATCAGCTTGCTATTGAATATGAAAGACAGCATATCGCAGCTTTCCGCCTCATCCATATAATGAGTAGTTACAAGAATGGTTATGCCTTCCTGAGAAAGGGTATAAATCATTTCCCAGAAAATTCTTCGCGAAACTGGATCCACTCCTGCAGTGGGTTCATCTAGTACTAATATTTCAGGAGTATGAATCAGTGCACAGCCTAGGGCAAGTCTTTGCTTCCAGCCTCCAGAAAGGTGTCCCGTGATATTATTTTCTCGTCCATTTAAGCCGGCCATTGCTATTATATATTTTTTTCTCTCTTCTCTCTGATTTTTGTTAAGTCCGTAAATTCCAGCATAGAAATTTAGATTTTCATTAACGGTAAGATCCTCATATAAACTAAATTTTTGCGACATATAACCTATTTTCGCTTTAATTTTTTCTCTATTCTTTCTTACATCGTAGCCAAGAACATAGGCAGTGCCGCTGGTAGGAGGAAGAACACCGCAAAGCATTCTTATAGTAGTAGATTTTCCAGAGCCATTAGGTCCTAAAAAACCATATATTTTTCCTTTTGGAACATTGAAGCTTATATTATCTACAGCGGTAAAATCAGCAAATTTTTTAGTAAGGGACTTTATTTCAATAGCATTAGTATTAGAATCCATAATAAATCACCTTACCTCTACATCTATAAGAGTTCCAGGGGAATATTGAAAATCATTAGGAAGCTTTACCTTTACTTCAAATACGGTATTATTTTTTTCATCCTTGGTTTCTGTATTTTTAGGAGTAAATTCCGCTTCGGGGGATATAAAGGAAATTTTGCCAGTCCCAACTTTGGAAGAGTTGTAATATAGATTTAATTTATCATTGAGCTTTATTGCATTACGTTTTGATTCTTGCACATATATTTTTATATATTTGCTGTTTGTATCTAAAACTTTAGCTATATTGCTGCCAGCTTGAACTATTTCACCCGCATTAACCAAAACATCAGCAACTATTCCATCATTTTGGCTTTTTATAACGCTTTTAGAAAGATTTAAATCTGCTAAATCATAATTTGCCTTTGCCTGCTTCAAAGAGCCTTCAGCCTGTTTCTTTTTATTATCATCAACAGAAGATGTCAGACTGTCGTATTGAGCTTGAGCTGCTTCTAGTGCTCCTTCAGCTTGATTCTTCTGCAACTGTAAGGCATCGGGATTTATTTTTGCAGCAATGCTATCTTTCTTTATATCGCTGCCTTCCTGTAAATCTACTTCATTTAATTTTCCGCTTATCTCAGAGGTTATATAGTAGCTGTTGCATTCTACAGTACCTGTGTATTTATCCTTATTTAAGTCTTTATTTGTACATGCTGCTAAGCTAAAGCATATGGAGACCAATAGAACATAAACTATCTTTTTATTTGCCAATTTAAACAACTCCTTTAAATTATTGCTTAGATATTCCGTGTAAAAACAAATCTACCATTTCATCTACTTGTTCTTCAGTGTTGAGCTTTACTAAGCCAGGAAAGAGGTGATTTTGAATTAAGTACATGCCAACCATTCCTATTAAAGTTCTTATCGCTATAAGTACATTGATGCTTCTGAAATTTTCCGAAACTATACCTTCTTCAATGAATTTTGCCAGTACATTTTTGCCAGCATGAACAAAATGCATAGTTACTGCTTCTTTTAGCTCTTGCTGATACTGTATTTCTGTCAAGATTATCCTATATACATCAATGTTTTTTTCAATTAATTTTATTCTGTCTAAAATTAGAATTTTTAATATTTCTTTTGGTGGCTTATCTTTGTTCTCAATTAATATATTTCCGACTTGTTTTTTTATCAATTCATCTGATAGCATTTGGGAGTAAGAAACAAATACTTTATTTAATAACTCTTTTTTATTTTTAAAGTATCTAAACAAGGTTCCTTCAGCTATGCCTGCCTCTTTAGCTATTTCACTGGTAGTAGCAGCATTAAAACCTTTCTCAGAAAATGTTTTAACCGCCGCTCTTAAAATTTCTTCTTCTCTGTTTTCCGCTGCTTTTCTTGCCATAGGGTCTAAAAGCCTCCTTTAGAATTAATGAGTGAGCACTCACTTATTATTATTATATATCTTGGTAGACATTTGTAAATACATTTTATGAAAAAAATTAACTTTTTTCTCAGCTTTTTTTAAGGAAACTCTCAGCTTAGATTAAATAAGGTTTTATATACTTTATCTATAAATAAAAAGTGTTTTTGTATAAGGGAGTTAGAAAAATGAGAAAGTTAATTAAATTTTTGCCTAATAGTATTACCGTTTCTAGAATTTTAATGACTTTTGTATTTGGATATAGTGCGTATTTACATGGGCATAATATTTTTTTATTAGCATTATTTTTAACTATATGCATATCTGATTTGTCAGATGGTAAAATAGCTAGAAAATTTCAGATTACTTCCGTTTTGGGAGCTAAATTGGATGTATTTGCAGATTTATTTTACATGTTAGTAGCCTATTCAGTATTTATAAGCTTGAAAATAATACCAGTGTGGTTTTTAACTTTTATATGCATTAAATTTATAGAGTTTACTATTACATCAAAAATAATAAGATTTTATGATACTACATCAGAAAATCCTTTTGTATTTGACAAAGTAGGAAGAATAGTTGCAGCAGTATTTTATATAATCCCTGGATTAGCTTGCATGTTTGATAGCTCAGCATATTTTATTAATTTAATTTTATATGTTACTTTAGCGGCTGGAATATACTCCTCTTATATGAGAATAAGAAGATGCTTTGTCCTATCTCCAATAAAAACTGTAGAGTTAACTATTAAATAGAGGTGTATGATATGAAAAAAAAATTAGGAATTTTAATAATTTTATTAAGTGTAATAATAACATATGTTTTTTGGTCCTTTGAAACTCCTACAAGAGTTATACCGTTGGTAACACAATATTCTCAGTTGCTTGCATCAATTTCTATGATATTCTTTGCAGCAATTAACTTTATATCTACTAGACATGAAGTTTTAGACAAGCTATTTGACGGAATGGATAAATCCTATATTTATCATAAATACCTTAGCATGTCAGCTTTGCTGTTAGTATTTATGCACGACTTAACTATAAGCATAGGAAAAAGAGTTCAGCATCAAGATGGAATAAGAATACCAAGAGATCCATATGCCATGTTTGGCAGCTTTAGCTTATATCTATTTATAATTTTAATTGCTACTGCTATTTTAGCTAAGAAATTAAATTACAGCAGGTGGAAGAACATTCATAAATTTATGATTTTTGCTTATGCTATGGGTATATATCACTACTATGGGAGTGCAGATTATGCTACATTAGGGTTAAGTCCATACAGTTTATGGATGGATGCTGTGAATTTAATAGGAATAGCTTCAGCTGTATATAGCGTATTTTTATATGAAATTATTGCTTTTAAATACAGATTCAAGGTTTCAAGCTTAAACATAGTGGCTAAAGATACTCTAGAGATTACAGGCAAGAGCTTAGGAAACAGCATAAGCTTTAGACCAGGACAATTTGCATTCCTAAAAGCAGTGAATGAGAATAATAAGTTTCTTTCCCATCCATTCACTATAAGTGAGGCACCTATCGAAGGAGAGATACAATTTACTATAAAAGGACTTGGAGATGACACAAAGAAGCTATTCGAAACCCTTAAGGTTGGAGACGAGTTTAAGGTAGCAGGACCTCATGGTAAATTCAATTACAGGGAAGGTGTTAAAAATCAAATCTGGATTGCAGGAGGGATTGGAGTTACTCCATTTAGAAGTTTTATGCAAGCTGGAGTTTCACAAAATTATTCTGTAGATTTCTTCTATGCTTATAATAATCCGGAGGAAGGTGCTTATACGGAAGAATTAGAAGCTTTGGCAGAAGATGAAAATGTGAGATTGCATTTATTTAATTCAAAAGAAAGAGGGTATGTAACTGTAGAGGCTATAAGCAATTATGTGAATAAGAATGAACCTATAGATGTTTATTTCTGCGGGCCAAAGCCTATGAGAGAAATACTTAAAAAGCAATTTAAAAATAGCGCACTTAATATAAAGGGCTTTCATTATGAACATTTTCAATTTAAATAAATAGCTATGTTTTAAAATTAGGGAGGTTAACATGAAAAAGAAATTTGGAATTTTGGTAATTATCTTGGGCATAATAATAACTTTTGATACTTGGATTTTCACAAAGCCTAATGAGAATATATCAACGATGTCTCAGTATTCTCAGCTTATAGCTTCTATAGCCCTGGTGTTATTTGCCATGATAAACTTTATATCCACTAGGCACAAAAGCTTAGATGATATATTTGATGGAATGGATAAATCATATATATATCATAAGTATCTAAGTATTTCTGCACTTTTACTAGTCTTAATCCATGATATAACAATCTATATAGGAGAAGGCTTTGCATTTGGAGATATGCTGAAAGCTCCATTAGACAAATATGCTTTGCTTGGAAGAATAAGCATGTATCTCTTTATATTCTTAGTTATAATCGCTATTGTAGCTAAAAAGCTAAATTATCAAAGATGGAAAAATATCCACAAGTTTATGATTTTAGCTTATGCTATGGGAATATATCATTATTACGGCAGTGCCAATTACGACACGTTTTCTTTAAGTTCCTATAGCATATGGATGAATCTAACTAATCTAATAGGTATAGCCTCTGCTATATATAGTATATTCTTATATGAAGCTGTTGCCTTTAAATATAGATTTAAAGTTGAAAAGCTTCAATTAGTTGCAAAGGGCACTCTTGAAATAACAGGAAAAAGTATAGGAAGAAGCATGAAGTTTGTACCAGGCCAATTCGCATTTTTGAAAATACCTAATGGGAAAAGCAAGTTTAACTCTCATCCCTTTACTATAAGTCAAGCTCCGAGAAAAGGACAGATACAATTTACTATAAAGGGTCTTGGAGATGATACCAATAAATTATTTAAGACTATCAAGCTTGGGGATGAATTTAAAGTGGCTGGGCCTCACGGAAAATTTGATTATAAGGAAGGAAGAAAAAATCAGATCTGGATTGCAGGAGGAATTGGAGTTACTCCTTTTAGAAGTTTCATGCAGGCTGGAATCCCTAAGAATTACTCTGTAGATTTCTTCTATGCTTATAATAATCCAGAAGAGGGAGCTTATACTGCAGAACTAAGTTCTTTGGCAAATGATGAAAATGTAAGATTACATTTATTCAATTCACAAAAGAATGGGTTCCTTAATGTAAATGCAATAAAAAAATATATGAATAACATAGGAGCACCTATAGATGTATATTTCTGCGGACCCCAGCCTATGAGAAACAGCCTAATGCAGCAATTTGAAGATAGTGATCTAAACATAAATGATTTTCATTACGAACATTTTCAATTTAAATAATAAGCTATGCTTTAAACACAATTCATAACTTTAATAATAATTTTTATCAAATGATATAAATTATTATTTACAATTCCGTATTATTAATATATTATATATTCTGTATTAAATGAAACGGATAAAATGAGGTGAGAGTTATGAGTGAAAAACCATATAGGGTTTTATTGTATTATAAATTTGTAACAATAGAGGATCCGCAGAAGTTCGCTGAGGAGCATCTAGCTTTCTGCAAGAAGCTTGGTTTGAAAGGCCGTATATTAGTGGCAAAAGAAGGTTTAAATGGAACAGTATCGGGTACTTATGAACAGACTCAAATATATATGGATGTGCTTCATGAGGATCATAGATTTTCTGATATGGTGTTTAAGATAGATGAAGAGGATAATATGGCTTTTAGGAAAATGCATGTTAGAGCTAGAAAAAGCATTATAACCCTTCTTCCAGAGGATGATGTTAATCCTAATGAAAAAGTAGGAACTTATCTTAAACCAGAGGAATGGTATGAAATGCTTCAAAGGGATGATGTAGTCATAGTGGATGGAAGAAATGGCTATGAATATGATCTTGGACATTTCAGAGGAGCCATAAAGGCAGAGGTGGAAAATTTTAAGGAATTTCCTGAATGGATTGATGAAAATCTATCTGAACATAAGGATAAAAAGATAATGACCTACTGCACTGGAGGCATAAGATGCGAAAAGCTTACGGGGGTGTTTTTAGAACATGGTTTTAATGAAGTTTATCATCTGGAAGGCGGCATAGTGACTTATGGTAAAGATGCAGATATTCAGGGAAGACTATGGGATGGAAAATGTTATGTATTTGATGATAGAATAGCTGTACCAATAAACCATACTGAGGAGGATGTTGTTATTTCAAAATGCATCCACTGCGGTGAAGCTACAGACAGATATATTAATTGCACTAATGACGATTGCCATCATCAGCATTTTTGCTGCGAAGCTTGTGAAGAAAAATATGAAGGCTTTTGCTCAGAGGAGTGCAGAGAATATATAAAAACTCACCCTCAGCGGGATGCTAGGGTGAGACTTAAACAAAAGCTAAAAATGTATAATGCTTACGGACAGCATCATCTTAAAGCTAAAGAAGTATCTGAAAAATTGAAGAAGCTAAGTTAATAAATTTTTGTTAGGAAGCCTTGGAGTTATCATCCATGGCTTCTTCAATTTCTGTTTCATTTATATTTAGTAATATGAATGAAAGTATAAGCACAATCACCGCAGCCCATATGGATTTAGCACCAACATTAAGAGTGAGGATTCCCCCCACAATAGCGCCTATGAAAAAGAAAAATATGACAGTAAAATATCTAGCTGATTTTATTAAAGCTTCTCTATCTTTTTTGGTAAAGGCAGAATAAGCAGCGATGGAAGCTGAACGAAGATTACCTGTGCAAAAGGTAGTAGCAAAAGGTACGTTAATCAATTTCTTAAAGGCGCAATATTGAAGAGACGCCACAAAAGAAATGCTGATATTTACTATATCATTTGGTACAGTATTTGGCACAAAACCTATTATAAAAAGAATTGCAGCTTCTATTATTAGCGTAGTACAAGGCAAGTCTCTTAAAAGTACTAAAGGAGGATGTTCTCTTAAAGTTTCAGACACAATGACACCGACAATAAAGGCTAATATAGGAAGTACATGAGTAAGGCTTTCTCTCCAGTTTCCGCTGATAGCACTTGAAGCTACCATGATTATATTACCTGTCTGTGCATTGGCAAAGACACCACCTCTGCCTATAAAAGTATATGCGTCTAAAAATCCTCCTACCGCTGCCAGTAGTATTCCAAGAGTAAGCGATTCTGCAGTTATCAAAGGAATATTTAGTTTCTTTTTTATATTAAAATGTATATTATTAACCAAAATTAAGGACTCCTTTCAGAGATGTAAACAAAAATTAGACCATAATTATTATACATCCCTTTTTGCTATATGTATAATACTATTAATATTATATAATTAATAGTATAAAGCTATAATCACTTTAGGAAGGAAGGATTTTTTATGGATTTTCATCAATGGGAATATATAATAGCTGTGGCTGAAGAGAAAAGCATTTCCAGAGCGGCAGAAAAACTTTATATATCACAGCCTTCTCTAAGTCAATATATAATAAGATTGGAAAACAGCCTGGGAGTAAAATTATTTAATAGAAGAGGAAATTCGATAACTCTTACCTTTGCAGGAGAGAAATACATAAGAACTGCTAAAAATATTATTAATTTAAATGAACAGCTGCAAAAGGAATTAAGCGATATCGTTGATTCTAAAATGGGAAGAATAAGGATAGGAATTCCAATACAAACTGGAAGGTATGTACTCCCTCTAATATTACCTGAGTTTCACAAGCAGTTTCCTGAGGTGGAAATAGTTATAGAGGAGGATGTTAAGGCTAAACTGGAGGAGCTTTTGATAAGTGATAAGATAGACATAGCCATAATATATCTTCCTATTCAATATGAACAGCTGGATTATGAAGCAATAACCCGAGAAAAAATATTTCTTGTAGCTCCAGAAAGGTATGAAAATTACATAAAAAATGATGGAAACAAAATTGGAAACATTAATTTTGATTCCTTCAAGCAAGAAAATTTTATACTTTTTAGGGAAGGTCAAAAAATGCGAGAAGCCTCTGATGAAATATTTAAAAAAGCTGATTTCAATCCCAAAGTACTTTTTGAGGTTACTAATCTTGATACGGCTCATAGAATTGCGATTCAGGGGATGGGATGTACTTTTATACCAGAGAATATTTTAAGTATTTTAAATATAGAGAAAGATAACAACTATTTTCTTATGGAGGATATAGAGTTTATTCTTGCTATAGCTTATAGGAAGGGAGAATATATATCTAAGGTTACCCAAGGCTTTATAGATATCTCAAAGAGTATTATGGCTAAAAAGTATGAAGATAAGATAGCTTATGAAAATTATATAAAAGTTTATATAAAAAATCGCAATAAATAAAGCAAGCTAAAAAATAGCTTGCTCTTTTTTATTGCAATCGAATTTGACAAAAATTAAATAAGTCATTATAATATATAACACAATATAAAATACCAATTATATCATAGCATATAACAAGAAAAAAGTCAATACTTTTGAGGAGGATTTTTATGAATCTGCCAGATTTTTTTAATCCACAAAAACTTTCAATAAGCCAGAGAAATATTGATGAAATACTTTCTTTAAATAAAGAAATGCACAAAGATTCTTTAACACTTGCAGAAGATGATGCCAAAGCAATTCTTAAAACTAGAGACAAATTACTAAACAACCTAGGAAGAGTTGATATTAACCTTGATACAACCAAAAAGATAATTATTTCCTTTAGCAGTTCTGCTTTTATCAATGATGAAAATTACTTATTTATATTAAATGATCTTCAAGAAGCTTTTTACTATATAAAAAATGAAACGGAAGATGCTATAGGAGATGATAAAATAATTGGATTGATGAAAGATGCTTTTGAAAATCAATGTGAAGGCTCTATAGAATTATTGAATGTAAATTTGGAGAAGTTTGCAAGAAATTTTAGAAGTGGAAGGATAAGTGATAATGAATAATATTGCTTGCGATAAAGATATTTTTAACCTGCAGAACATGGATAAAAATCAGTATGTAGTTTCATTAATAAAATCAGGGATGAAAATGGGGAAATTAGAGAATGAGGGACTGATGAGAATTCAGCTAGAGTTAATGGAATTACTTAAAGAGCATATAATGGACTACACCAATGGGGAAAGTTCATCCGTTACTGTTGAAACTACAGAAAGTCTTATGAACTCAATTTTATACGGTTTAGATTTTTACCTTTTAAGAATTAATGATCATCAACAGGCATTGGAAGAACTAAAAGAGAAGAATATGAAAAGTATGTATGAAAACGCATTAATAATGCTGCAGGATTA
The DNA here is from genome assembly GCF_032335695.1 of Clostridium sp. 19966. Taxonomy (NCBI): domain Bacteria; kingdom Bacillati; phylum Bacillota; class Clostridia; order Eubacteriales; family Clostridiaceae; genus Clostridium; species Clostridium sp. 19966. Next base: position 106,357 of record NZ_JACTOJ010000007.1, on the reverse strand, counting down.
TGTTAGGGACACAAAACAGCTTTATCTAAGGACAAAGAGAGACAGATTAAAAGTTGAAGTTGAAGCCTACAATTCTACGATAGATGAAGGTATAGAGATTTTTTTTCAAAAGTATAATATAGTTTTTTCCGCTCATAATGCCATGGCTAGTATTGATTATCCCTTAGTATTTGATGATATGAGGGTTAGGGGAATATCCTATATGGGTAATTATTTAGAAAACCTCAACATAGAAACAAAATTTTGCAAATTGTTTTCAGAGGAAACTATAAATAAGCTGCTTGAAGGCTTTGGAAGATTATGCAGGCTCAATCATAGAATCGAATTGATAAATATCTTTGAAGTTTTACTGAATAACTCTATATTTTCGGGTATGTGTGGAAAAAATGCAGATGAACTTTTTATTTCATATGAAGAATTCTATCAATTAAACAAGAGGATTATAAATATTGATGTCTTTTCAGTAAATTTACTTGTAGATAAAGCTGTGGAAAAAATAATTATTGATATGAAAATAGAGGATAAGAAGCTTATTGATTATATAACCAGCTACAAGGAATTATTTAAGAAGCGAATAAGCAACGCACTTAAAAATAATTGTTTGAATTCACTTGTTGTTATAGAGCAAGCTGAAGCTAAGAAATGTGAGTTTACTTTCGATAATGGACAAAGAATGGAGGATGCAGCTTTTAAGAAAATAATTAACAAACTATTAGAAGCGGGAAATATAGAAGAAAAAATTGATATTATAGATTCTGAAATTAATTCCCTTCAAGATTTTATTGATATGTTAGAAGGGGACTGTATTTTTGAAAATGAATATATGGAAATATTTAAGGCTTTGGGAGACATAGAATTAACCATATTGACAAAGATTGTTTTTTATGAGGAGCTTAGAGATTTTTCAAGGGATTTTAGGTGGCTTCTATCAATGGGAGATAGTAGTATGAAAGAAGAATGGAAAAGATATTTTACTAAATTTTTGGAGAGTCTGGATGAGAAAAAAGTTAAAAACATTGAAAAACTAATTAATGAAGTGGATTATGAGGAAATTAAGTTTTATTGATAAAATCATAATAATATTATAAAAAAGTTTTAAATAAGCTAAGGGATATAACTTATCTAAAACTTTATTTTAAAGTTAGCAATTTTACTTGATGCAAATTATATCACCGTTTGTGATTTCTTTTAATATACTTGGAGTCAATTTGAAAACTGCATGTGGAGTACCAGCTGCCGCCCATATTTCATCATATTGAAATAAATCTTCATCTATTACTGTGATGATGGGTTCCTTGTGGGCTATTGGCGGTATTCCACCTATTACAAAGCCTGTGTGCTCTAGGACAAAATCTGCATCAGCCTTTTCAAGCTTTTCACCTAGATGCGCTTTAACAGCTTTTTCGTTTACTCTATTAGAGCCGCTGGCCACTATTAGTATCGGCTTGCCAGATACCTTGCCTTTAAATATCAAGGATTTAGCGATTTGACTTACGGTGCAGCCTATGGCATCAGCTGCTTCCTGAGCTGTACGAGTGGAATCTGAAAGTTCTACTACATCTAGCTCATAATTAAATTTGTTAAGTACCTCCTGAACTTTTTGAGCGCTTTTACTTAATACAGATGACATGCTTATGCTGTTGTGGAAACCTTATGAATTTAAATAAAGGTTTTACAACAATTCACCTCCCTTATCTTAAACTAATAGCTGTATTGATATAGTAGTATGAAAAAGCCTAAATTAATAATAAATTTTCAGCTTATAGCTTTATTATACAACTAAATTAGCAAAAATAAGCAATAAATTTTGATAAAATGTGTTACTGATTATCTGATTAGCTTTTTTAAATCTTCCAGCCTTGTAACAGGTTCACTGCAAGTATAATTTTCACATACATAAGCTGTTGATTTACCATCTACAGCGGAATAATTTGAAATAAAATTAGATATTTTCTTGATTTTTTCATCTTCTAGAGAATAATATATGGAAGAAGAGAATGGGGAGTAGATGCTGTTTATATAATTTATAAATTCCTTTGAAGTTTCTTCATTTTCACCTTTGACTATTACTATTTCCTTTGTCTTGCTGCGAGATAGCAGAAATGCTGTTAGACATAGAGAATAAGCCATAGGATGGCTGGATATTTCTCTTCCAAAGGCTTTGAAGACTTCTTCTGCCTTATCCTCTAAATCATATCTGCCTGTAAGCCTAGATAAATTTATAAAATTTAAAGCGGCAGCAGAATTAGCGGATGGGATAGCGCCGTCGTATATTTCCTTTGGTCTTGAAATAAGTTTTTCTCCGTGACTTCCATAAAGAAATAATCCTCCGCTTTTCTCATCCCAAAAGTATTTGATGAGATCTTCATTAAGCTTCAAAGCTTTTTCCAGATAATCAGAATTATAGGTAGCTTCATATAATTCTATAAGTCCCCATATTAAAAAGGCGTAATCTTCTGCATAGGCATTAAGAGCTGAATTGCCATCTCTATACCTTGCCATAAGAAGTCCGTTTTTATCTATTAAATTTTTAAATATAAAATTCACTGATTTCTCGGCAGCAGAAATATACTCATCTTCCTTTAGTGTCCTTCCGCAATAGGCTAGAGCGGCAATCATAAGCCCATTCCAGGAAGTGAGAATCTTATCGTCCTTGTGTGGATGAACTCTTTTTTCTCTATATTTAAATAATATATTTTTACAGCTTTTTATAAATTCAGCGTCTTCTTTTGGAATAGATTTTTTTATTAAATTAGGAATGTTTTTTCCTTCAAAGTTTCCTGTTTCGGTTATATTGAAATAATCAGAGAATTTGTTTCCAGCTTCTCTTCCGAGTAAATCAATTATCTCAGCTAAGCTCCATACATAAAACTTACCTTCAATGCCTTCTGAATCAGCATCTTCTGCACAGTAGAATCCTCCCTCTTCTGAAGTCATATCTCTTAATATATAATCTATTATTTCTTTAGCAATACCCGAATATTTTCTATCTCTAGTGGCTTTAAAGGCTTCAGTATAGGTAAAGGCAAGCAGAGCATTATCATACAGCATCTTTTCAAAATGGGGAACAAGCCATTTCCTATCTGTAGAATATCTGCTAAAGCCTCCTCCAATGTGATCATAGATTCCGCCAGAATACATAGAATCCAGAGTCTTAGTGGCTATTTTTAAAGCATCTTCATCTTTGAAGGCATGAGAGTATCTCATGAGAAAAATTAAATTATGCGGTGTTGGAAATTTTGGAGAAGAACCAAAGCCTCCATAATAATTATCAAAATCATCTTTGAATTGATTAAAGGCTTCGCCAAAGATTTTTTCAGCTAGCTGTCCTTTTGAGCTCGCATCTGTAACTAATGCATTGGCTATTCGCTCACTAGACTTTAATAAAGCTTCTTTATTTTTTTCCCAGGTGTTAGTCACCTCGTTAAGAATATTTATTAAGCCCTTCATTCCCATTCTTCTATTTTTAGGAATATAGGTAGCAGCAAAAAACGGCTTTTGTTCTGGAGTCATAATTATGGTTAGCGGCCAGCCTCCGCTGCCTGTAAGAGCTATGCAGGCGTTCATATAGATTTGGTCTATATCTGGTCTCTCTTCTCTGTCCACTTTTATAGCTATAAAATTTTTATTTAGTATATCAGCCACTTCATTATCTTCAAAGCTTTCGTTTTCCATTACATGGCACCAATGGCAGGTGGAATAGCCTATAGAAAGAAATATAGGTTTATCTTCTGATTTAGCCCTGTCAAAGGCTTCGTAATTCCAGGAATACCAATTCACAGGATTATAGGCGTGTTGGAGAAGATAAGGACTTTTTTCATTAATCAATGGATTCGGCATTTTATTTTTAATAGGCATATCATCACATTCTTTCATAATATTTTGGATCTGTTTTAAAATGTTGATATTATCTTTGGAGTTTCAGAGCAATCAAAGTCTTTATCAACATTTTTTTAAAATATAGCCAACATTTTTAGTAGTATTTCCATTTAAATTAGAATTAACTAATTTAATTGAATGTATGTATGCTAAAATAAATAATAGTTTATAATGAATTATCATAAGCACTTAAATTATAATAAATTGCAGAATATTACTGTAAAAAGCATAAATATATTAATAATTGCTAGTAGAAATACTATTAACAGTCTATTAGATGAGTTAGTATGCTTTAGCTTTATACATATCCTAATGCTAGAAAACAGCACCACTAAATATAGAACTATCAAGATGAATCCGAACATATAATTTTCACTCCTCACAAGTAACTAAAATTTGAAATTATTTTAAAATAATACTTCTTAATATAACATTTACTTATTTTATAAGTAAATGCGATTGCAAAAAAGTATAAAATTAGCAAAAATCCTATTTAGATTTAATAGCGGAGAAGATGAAAAAACAGAACTATCATAAAAAATAGTTCTGTTTTTTATATGTAGATTTCAAAGAATTACTTTAGCCTGCTTAGGATATCATCTATATGACCATCTACTTTAACTTTTCTGTATATTTTAAATACTATGCCAGTTTCATCTATTAGAAAGGTACTTCTTTCTATTCCTATACTTTTTTTCCCATACATATTTTTTTCTTTTAATACCTCATAGAGATTACATACTTCCTCCTTTTCATCTGAAAGAAGAACAAAAGGTATATTTAATTTATCAATAAATTTATCGTGAGAGTTTAGGCTGTCACGGCTAACACCTAGAATAACAGCATTTAAATCGTTAAAATCATCAAAATTGTCTATAAAGCATTGCGCTTCCTTTGTACAGCCTGGAGTATTATCCTTTGGATAAAAATATAATACAACCTTTTTACCTGCATAATCTTCTAGGGAATGCTCTTTTTTATCAGATCCTATTAGTGTGAAATTAGGAGCCTTTATGCCTTCTTTAATTTCCATATAAATCACCGCCTTAAAATATTACTATAATTATTATATAATAATAATTATTATTTATCAATATGCTTAAAAAAATTTGATTTATGAAAAAACAGAAAAGCATAATCAGAAAAACTGTTGAACATAATAAGAAATAAAGGAAGACACCTTTAATAATTTTTACGAAGGAGATGTGGATTCATGAAAAGCAAACCAGATGATAGACGGGACAATGTGGATAGAATTCAAAGAAACATAAGTAATACTATAGAAAATATTCATTTAACAGATGAAATGATAGAAAAAACAGATGATGCTAAAACAAGACAGGATTTAGAAGAAAAAAATGATAGAAGACAAGAAGCTTTGGATGGAATGCGAGTAGAAATAAAAGATGAAGCAATAGCTAAAAAAAGAGGATATAAATGTTAAAGCTCCGCTTAGCTGGAGAGGATATGTTTTAAAATGTTGATATTATCCTTACAGGTTCTTAACGATTATAAATCTATATCAACATCACTTTAAAATATAGCTTTATTAAAAAATGCGTATAAATTCTTTGAATTTTATATGCATTTTTTATTTTTGTGATAATATTGGTATTAAATTCGCAATTATGTTAGAATGGTAATATTAAGTAACGAAAGAGGGGCTAATATGGGGAATTATAGTGTTTTTTTGCCAAGTTATACAGTCGGTACAGATGCTTATGATGAAGTCAAAAAAATTTGTGTTAACTTTGGAAAAAAGATAGTTGTCATAGGAGGAAAAACAGCTTTAGAAAAGGCAAAGCTGAAGCTTCAGGAATCAATTTTAGGTACTTCATTAGAGATAATCGACAGCTTATGGTATGGAGGAGATTCTTCCTATGAAAATGTGGAACTTCTAAAAAACAATTCTGTAGTACTTGAAGCAGACATGATTTTTGCTGTAGGCGGAGGAAGAGCATTAGATACCTGTAAGGTACTAGCTGATCAATTGGGTAAGCCTATATTTACCTTTCCTACCATAGCATCTAATTGTGCTGCCTGTACATCAGTGTGTGTTATGTATGACAGCGAAGGAGTATTCAAGGAATTATATTTTCCAAAGAAACCTGCTAATCATGCTTTCATATGTACTGAAATAATTGCAGAAGCACCTAAGGTATTTTTGTGGGCTGGCATTGGGGATGCCTTAAGCAAACAATATGAATGTACCTTTTCTTCTAGAAATGATGAGCTTGAGCATTTTAATGCTCTTGGAGTTCAAATAAGCAGAATATGCACCGAACCTTTATTGAAAAATGGTGAACAAGCTCTGAAGGATTGTGAAAATAAGGTTGCCAGCTATGAGTTAGAGCAGGTAGCGCTAGACATCATAATAAGTACAGGACTTGTATCAAATCTTGTTATAAATGATTACAACAGCTGCTTAGCACATTCGATATACTATGGTATGACTCAGTTAAAGCAGATTGAAAAAAATCATTTGCATGGAGAAGTTGTTTCTTATGGAGTTTTAGTTATGCTTCTGTGTGATAAACAGTTTGATGAATTAAAAAAAGTATATGAGTTTAGCAAAAGAGTTGGACTTCCTACTAAGCTATCAGATTTAGAGGTAAATGAGGATGAATTGCCTATAGTAATTAATAAAGCCCTTGAAACTGGAGATATAGTTCATGTGCCTTATAAAATTACTTATGAAATGATAGAAGCTTCAATTTTAAAATTGGAGGAATATACTTTATAGCGTTGCAAGGAGCTGTCGCAAAGAGATTATTTATTCTATCCAATTAAGAAGCAAGAGGTAAAAATTAATAGTTATTGAGGAAATCGTCTCTTTGTGAGTCGATTTTTTTTACCTTTATTTTTACTTATCTATATAACTAGCTATCGCGATATCAAGATAGCTAGTTTCCTTTTTCTACCGTTTTATCTACAGATATGCTTATAATTGACGTAATTTCGCTACAGCTTCAATGTTTTTGGAGTAGTTCTGTAGCAGTTTTTTATTGCAACTCTAGGTTGTCAAATTTGCAAATTTTGCTTTATAGAAACAGCAAATATATATTGGTATACTTTAAGCAGAGGTGATTTAAATGAGTTTTCAGGAAAAATTACAGAAGCTACGAAAAGATAAAGGATTTTCACAGGAGGATTTAGCAGAAAAATTAGGAGTATCCAGGCAGGCTGTGGCAAAGTGGGAAAGCGGACAGTCCTATCCTGAAATAGATAAAATTATTTCCATCAGCAAGCTTTTTAATATAACTATAGATAATTTGTTAAAGGATTTTCAAAAGAAATGTGAAGAAAATAAAGCAGAATCAATTAATAAAATAGATGATGCCATGCTGGAATTTTTGTGTAGAGCTAAGAAGGCCACTTATGCAGGAGAAATGAACGAAGCTGAAAGTTCAAGGCCTAAATCTAAGGATTTTCAATATTCTGAGGGAAGGTTTAAATATATAGATACTTATCTAGGAGGAGAAAAGTTTGCTGGAGAAGAGGCAGTTTGGAAGGAGGGTGACCCAATATGGGCAATGAATTATGTAGGAAGAATAGTAGCAGAAGGGTTTTCTGGAAAGTTCCTAAAAGAAGCCTTAAAGCTTTCGAGTAAAGAAAGACCTTATAGGGGGCCGGCTATATACGAAAATGGAGATTATAAATATCACTGCATTGTTACTGGAGATATGGAATGGTTTCAAGGCTATGAGGAAATTTATTATGCAGATATAAAGGTGTATGAATGTTTTTTTCATGGAGGAAGCATCTAAAGTTGTACTTTGGTGTGGAAACCTTAAATTGTTAAAAATACATATTGACAAAGAAAAAATAATTGATAAAATAAAGTTAGCACTCAATAGTTAAGAGTGCTAATAACAAGAATCTTAATGCTTGCTATAATGCTATTTAATTGAACAGAAAAGTAGTAGCAGCGGCTTATTTAAGTACAATAACCACGCCATTACAATTCTGGGCGTGGTTTTATTTTGAAAATATTTAATAAGAAAGGACATGGTAAAATGGCTTTAAAGGAGTTCCAAGCAGAATCAAAGAGACTTTTAGATTTAATGATTAATTCAATCTACACTAACAAGGAAATATTTTTGAGAGAGCTTATATCAAATGCCAGTGATGCTATTGATAAGAGCTATTATCGCTCACTAGTTGATGAGAATGTAAGCTTTAATAAGGACGATTTTTACATAAGAATAACAGCAAACCAAGAGGATAGAACCGTAACTATTACAGATACAGGCATAGGAATGACCAAGGAAGAATTAGAAAATAACTTGGGAACCATAGCTAAAAGCGGATCTTTTGCTTTTAAAAATGAAAGTGAAGCAAAAGAAGGAGTAGATATAATAGGTCAATTCGGAGTAGGCTTCTACTCAGCCTTTATGGTGTCAGATGAAATTGTCGTAAAGAGCCGTTCTATAGATTCAGCACAAGGCTACAAGTGGCAATCTAAGGGCGCTGAAGGTTATGAAATAGAGGAATTAGATAAACAGGAAATAGGAACTGAGATAATCCTAAAGCTGAAGGCTGATACAGAGGACGAGAAGTATAGCGATTATTTGGAAGAATACAAACTTAGAAGCTTAATTAAAAAATATTCGGATTTTATAAAATATCCTATTAAGATGTTAGTAAAAAAGAGTAAATTAAAAGAAGGCAGCGATAAGGAATACGAGGATTATTTTGAGGATGAAACCTTAAACAGCATGGTGCCAATCTGGAGAAAGAACAAAAATGAGCTTACTCAGGAAGATTACGATAGATTCTACATGGATAAACATTTTGGTTTCGATAAACCTCTTAAGACCATACATGCCAGCGTGGAAGGTTTAGCAAGCTACAACACTATATTATTCATACCAGCTAAGCCTGCTTATGATTTTTACACAAAAGAATTTCAAAAGGGCTTAGAGCTTTATTCTAACGGAGTATTAATAATGGAGAAGTGTGCAGATTTACTTCCAGATTATTTCAGCTTCGTGCAAGGTTTGGTCGATTCTGCAGATCTTTCCTTAAATATTTCAAGAGAAATGCTTCAGCAGGACAGACAGCTTAAATTTATTGCTAAGAGAATAAAAGATAAGATAAAGAGCGAGCTTTTATCCATGCTTAAGGATGAAAGAGATAAATATGAAGAATTCTATAAGAGCTTTGGAAGACAATTAAAATATGGTGTGTATTCTGACTTCGGAATGAACAAAGAAGATTTACAGGATCTTATAATGTTCTATTCTTCTACAGAAAAGAAATTGGTAAGCCTTGATGAGTATGTTTCACGCATGAAGGAAGATCAAAAATATATATATTATGCTTCTGGCGAAAGCGTAGAAAGAATAGATAGACTTCCTCAGACTGAAGTAGTTAAGGATAAAGGTTTTGAAATATTATATTTCACAGATGATGTAGACGAATTTGCTATAAGAATGCTTATGAAATATAAGGAAAAAGAATTTAAGTCCGTGTCCAGCGGAGATTTAGGCTTTGAGGCTGATGAAAAAGAAAGTCAAAAGGAAACAGAGGAAAATAAGGACGTATTTGCTTTCATGAAAGAAGCTTTAGCTGGCAAGGTTAAAGACGTTAGAGCCTCTAAGAGATTAAAGAGCCATCCTGTATGTATATCTAATGAGGGTGAAGTTTCAGTAGAAATGGAAAAAGTTTTAAATATGATGCCCGATAATAATAATGTCAAGGCAGATAAGATACTTGAAATAAATACAAGTCATGAAGTGTTTAATTCTATTAAACAGGCTTATGCTGAGGATAAGGATAGATTGAAGCTCCTTTCTAATTTATTATACAATCAGGCATTACTAATTGAGGGATTAACTATAGAAGACCCTGTACAATTTGCTAATGATGTATGCAGCTTAATAAAATAAAGCTATGTTTTAAGAGGGAATCAGCACTGATTTAAAACAGATTCTAAAATAATTACAAATAAATATATTACTTGAGTTAAAAAAACTGGGTTTCTTAAATTGTAGAAATCCAGTTTTTTTAAGTATAGGCTAATATTAAAACATTGACAACGTTGTCATATAAGCGTAAGTATATAAAATACATAATATTACAATTTTATGTATTTTTCTTTGTATGAGTTAAAAAATGGGTAGTATATTTCCAATATATATGATATCATTTTAAATATAAAAATATATATAATTATAAAAACAATTTAAATTTGATATTATTTGTTGAATTTGGAGAGGTGTAGCATATGATTGAAGCTCTAAAGCAAAGTAAACCAGTTATTAGCTGTAAAGCAGGAGACATTATAGCGGAAGATATTTTAATTAATGGAGTAAAGCTTTTAGGAAAAGATACTTTACTAAATAATTACATTATTGATAAACTTAGGGATAATGGAATTTACAAAATATGTACATATAATTTGCAGGAAGATCTTAATTTAGAGGATTCAAGTATTATATTATCTAGTTTGACACAACAATATAAATTGTATATAAATGCTATAAGGGATATTTTTAAAGATTTGGTTACGAAAAATGAAGTGGATTATGATACAATTGGAAAATTAGCTGAATCTATATCTGAAAATTTGAAAAATAGCACTTATATAGTTCAATGCCTTACTTCACTTAGAGAAACGGATGAATACACTTACTCTCACAGCTTAAATGTGGCTTTTTATTGCATGCTTACAGCAAAATGGATGAATATGAGCATGGATGAAATTTTGGAAATCATAAAAGCTGCATTGCTCCATGATATAGGAAAGATGAAAGTTCCTAACGAAATTTTAAACAAACCTGGAAGATTATCTAGCAGCGAATTTGACGAGATGAAAAAACATACTATTTTTGGATATGATATTATTAATGATTGTGATGAGATATGCAGAAATGTGAAGCAGTCAATATTGATGCATCATGAGAGAACAGATGGATCTGGATATCCTTTTGGAAAGGTAGCTGAAGAAATTCCTACTTTTGCCAAGATTATTGCTATAGCAGATGTATTTGATGCTATGACAAGTAATCGTGTATATAAGAGGAAAACTACTCCGTTCAGTGCCTTTAAAATGTTTTCTTCAGAGGGATTAAAGCTGTTTGATATAAAAATAATGCATACTTTTATGGAAAAGGTATCTGTTTATTACATTGGAATGAAAGTTAAGCTTAATAATGAAAAAGAAGGAGAAATAGTGTACATACCTCCTAAAGATATATTATATCCTATAGTAAGGATTGATGATGAATTTATCGATTTTAGAGCAAATAAGGAATTATGTATCACAGATATATATAATTAAAATATAGCTTGCATTAAAGGGGTGATATTTTGACGCTTCAGCAAATTAAATATGTTATAGAGATAGCTAATTGCGGTTCCATGAATGAAGCGGCAAAACATTTATTTATCTCCCAGCCAAGCCTTTCGAATTCTATAAGAGATTTGGAAGAAGAACTTGGAATATCAATATTTGAACGTACTAACAGAGGAATCAGCATCTCTGAAGAGGGAGCTGAATTTTTATTGTATGCCAAACAGGTATTGGAGCAGACAGAATTTATAGAAAATAGATATCATGGAAGCAACAGAAAGCCTATAAGGTTTTCTATAGCTGCTCAGCATTATGCGTTTATCGCGGAGGCTCTTATTAATTTAATCAATGAAAGAGCTTATAGCGAATATGAGTTTAAGCTAAAAGAAATGCGAACTTATGAAATCATAGAAGATGTGAAAAACCTGCGCAGTGATATAGGAATTTTGCAGCTTAGTGATACAAATGCAAAAATTATGAACAAAATTTTCAGCGACAATAACTTAAGGTATACTCCATTGTTTAATACAAATCCTCATATTTTTATAGGTGATCAGCATCCACTAGCTGATAGGGAAAGCGTAAGTTTAGATGAACTTGTAGAATTTCCTTATATAGTCTTTGATCAAGGAAATAGTTCTCCCCTGTATTTCTCTGAAGAGATGGTGAATATAAATATACCGTCTAAGAGTATAAAGGTAACAGACAGAGCTACCTTATCAAATTTATTAATTGGAACTAATAGTTATACAGTAGGTACTGGCATCGTTGTTCCAGCTTTAAATGGTGATAGAATAAAGTCTATATTGATAGAAGATACTCCAATTGTTACTATAGGATGGATCACGCATAAAGATATAAAACTTAAAAAAGCTGCTATAAGGTATATAGAGATATTGAATGATGTAGTTTCATCTAATTATTTTGATTTAAATAATTGTTTGCTTTAAGTTAAGGGAGGGGTTTAATTTGGAAAAGAAAATTAAGAAGCTTCCCTTTCACTATGATATAGTAGGAAGTTTTCTTCGTACGGAGGAAATAAAAGCTGCTCGTTTTGAATATGAGAATAAAAATATTACGGCTTCAAGGCTTAGGCAAATTGAAGATATAGAAATTATGAAGCTGGTGGAGAAGCAAAAACAAATAGGGCTTAAAGCAGTGACTGATGGGGAATTTAGAAGATCTTGGTGGCATCTGGATTTTTTTAAAGGGATTAAAGGTGTAGAAAAGATAAGCTTAAACCAAGGGATAAATTTTAAAAGCCCCAAAACTAAGGCAGAAACCGTTAGAATCAAGGATAAGATTTACTATGAAATCCACCCAATGCTGGAAGACTTCAAGTATCTTAAAAGTATAGCAGGGGAATGCATACCTAAATTTACTATTCCAGCTCCGTCTCTGTTTCATTTTGTGATAAGCAATAATGAAAACAAAGCATATAGAGATAATGAAGAACTATTCAGTGATATAGTTAAGGTTTATAGTGAGGCATTGAAGGATTTTTATGCTGCCGGCTGCAGATATATACAGTTAGATGATACTACCTGGGGAACACTTTGCAGCGAAAGACATAGACAACATTTCAAAAGCAAAGGAATCGATCCAGATACACTGGCTAAAGAATATAGTTCATTAATTAATGAAAGTATCAAGGAATGTCCAGAAGATATGCTCATAGCAATGCATGTATGCAGAGGAAATTTAAGGTCAGCTTGGTTTGCTTCTGGAGGATATGAACCTGTAGCTAAAGAGCTTTTTGGTAAGGTAAATGTGGATGGCTTTTTTCTTGAATATGACGATGAGCGTTCGGGAGACTTCGCTCCTTTAAGGTTTATTAAAAATCAATTTGTAGCTTTGGGGCTCATAACCACTAAGCATGGCGGCTTGGAAAGCAAGGAGCATATAAAAGCAAAAATTTCAGAGGCGGCTAGGTATGTGGATATAAAAAACCTTTGCCTAAGTCCCCAGTGTGGCTTTGCATCAACAGAAGAGGGAAATCTAATAACTGAGGAAGAACAATGGGATAAAGTTAAACTTGTAATAGATACTGCTAATGAAGTTTGGAATGACCTGCTATAGTTAATAGCTATAGCAGGTCATAGTTTTTTGGAGTTACCTTGCTTTAGGCTGCTTGTGCTATGATTAATGTAAATTAAGATTTGAGAATAAGGAGAAAAGACAATGAGTAAGGTATTTGAAAATGCAGTGAAAAGGAATAAGACACCTTTTAGATATGATATAGTTGGAAGCTTTTTAAGACCGGCAGAACTAAAAAATGCCCGCCAGGCTTTTAAAAATGGTGAAATATCCGAGGAAGCTTTGAAGCAAATAGAGGATAAAGAGATTGTAAAATTGGTAGAAAAGCAAAAAGCTGTGGGGCTAAAGGCGGTAACGGACGGGGAGTTCAGGAGATCCTGGTGGCACCTTGATTTTATGTGGGGTTTGGATGGAGTAGAAAAGCTTGTTATTGAACAAGGTTATAGATTTAATGGACTTGAGACTAGAGCTGAAACTGCAGGACTAACTGGAAAAATAGATTTTTCAAATCATCCTTTTGTAGAGCACTATAAGTTCTTGAAGAGCATAGCTGGAGATGATGTGATAGCGCGTCAGAGCGTACCAGCTCCAGCACAGTTTTTGTCAGAGCTTCAGAGAGCTGAAAACAAGGACAAAACTAGAGCAATATATAAAAATATAGAAGATTTAGTGGCAGATATAGCTGCAGCTTACAGAAAGGCAATAAAGGCTTTTTACGATGCTGGCTGCAGAAGTCTTCAGCTAGACGATTGTACTTGGGGAATGTTTTGCGACAAGAAGTATTGGGAGGCTAGACAACAGGAAGGTGTGAGCATAGAAGATATAGCCAAGCTTCATGCTCGTGTAAATAATGAGGCTATAAAAGATCATCCAAGTGATATGGTGATTACTATGCATGTGTGTAGAGGAAATTACCATTCTACCTGGGCTGCTTCAGGCGGTTATGAACCTATAGCAGAGATATTATTTGGCGGAGTTAACGTAGATGGATTTTACTTGGAATTTGATACAGATAGAGCTGGCGATTTTAACCCTTTAAGGTATATAGGAGAAAAACAAGTGGTGCTTGGACTTGTAAGTTCTAAAATTGGCCAGCTTGAGGATAAGGAAGAGATCGTTAAACGCATAGAAGAAGCTTCTCAATATGTGAATATAAATAATATTTGCTTAAGTCCCCAGTGCGGCTTTGCATCAACAGAAGAAGGCAATATTCTGACGGAAGAGCAGCAGTGGAATAAATTAAGATTCATTAAAGAAATTGCAGATGAAATTTGGAAGTAAAAACCATTAAGATTATAAGTAATAAGTAAGAGAGAATAAGTAAGAGTTAAAAGTTATGATTAAAATCGGCTTCTCCCAAAGACGATTTCTTACATAAACTCTTCACTGTTCGCTCTTACTTTTTAATTTTTACTTATTAACTGTTTAAAAAATTTCATATTACGAATTGCAATTATCTATATTAAGGCTTTACTTATGTTTTATAATCGGCTACAATTTCTATAGATATTTTAAGTTTGTACAATTTTAATTAGGGTATACTTTAATTTAAAAGAGAGGGAAATAAAATGAATTTATTGGATGAAGCTAACAGATGTCTACTATGTAAAAATCCTATGTGCAGAAAGAACTGCCCTATAAATACTCCTATTCCGGAGATTATAGATCTTTACAGAGAAGGAAAGCTTAAGGAAGCAGGAGAAATACTATTTGACAACAATCCTCTTTCCGTGGTGTGTGCTTTAGTTTGTCCACATGAAGATCAATGCAATGGGCATTGCGTGAGGGGAGTAAAGAGTGCACCTATAGATTTCTTTAAGATAGAAGAGGAGATATCTAAGGAATATTTAAAGAGTGTTGAATTTGAAAACATACCTAAGAAAGATGATAGAATAGCCATTGTTGGTGGTGGACCAGCAGGTATAACTGTAGCTTTTATACTTGCCAGAAAAGGATATAAAGTAACTATTTTTGATTCACATGATAAAATAGGTGGAGTTTTAAGATATGGAATACCAGCTTATAGATTGGGTAAGGATTTTATTGATACCTTTGAAGAAAAATTAATCAGCTTAGGAGTTAAGATAAGACCAAATACTCTAATTGGACCAGTCATAGGGATAGATAGACTTTTAGAGGATGGATATAAAGCGGTATTTATCGGTACTGGAGTATGGAATCCTAAACCTTTAAATATAAAGGGCGAAACCTTAGGAAATGTACATTATGCCATAGATTATTTAAAGTCTCCTAGCGTATATAGACTAGGAAAAAAGGTTGTAGTAATAGGAGCAGGAAATGTGGCAATGGATGCAGCTAGAACTGCTAAGAGAAATGGTGCTGAAGTTACTATAATATATAGAAAAGGCTTGGAAAATATGCCGGCTACTAAAAAAGAAATAGCAGAAGCCAAAGAAGATGGCGTAGAATTTTATTTATTTAAAGCGCCTAAGGAAATAACAGAAGAAGGAATAAAGCTGGATGCAACTGAGAATGTAGTAAATGAAGCTACAGGGAGAATAGAAACAAAAATCATGGCTGGAAAAGAAGAATTTTTCTCCTGTGATTCAGTAATCATTGCAGTTAGCCAAAATCCAAGGACTAATATAGTATCAAATACTACAGAACTTAATACGGACAAATATGGATTAGTTATAACTGATGAAAAAGGAAATACCACTAAAAAAGGAACCTTTGCGTCAGGAGATGTAGTTACAGGTGCCAAGACCGTAGTTGAAGCAGTAGCAAAAGCAAAAATAGTTGCTGATACTATTGATGAATACTGTAAAAACAATTAATTGAAATTATAAAATTTGCTGAACTAAATCTATTTTAGTTCAGCTTTTTACGTGGATAAACTTTATTCTTGCCAAGAATGGAATATAAATATAAACTAAAGACATATTACTAAGGATTTAAATAAGAGTTTATTTTGGAAAGTGCTGATTATTATAAATTTTCAAGGTGAACTTAATTATGCGAATGTAAGGAGACAAGAAAAATATGCTGGAAAATAACTTTTTGCTAAATGTGGATATGCTGGAGTGCATAAGAAAAAATACAGCGGATGTAATTTTTTCCTCGGAAAAAGGAACCCTTATATATGATAAAGTATCAAAAATTTATATGATGTCTACTGAGGAGATAAAAACAGCTAAATTAATCATAGAAAAAATAGCAGAGGATGTTCAAGAAATAGTATCCCATCAGAAATTTTATAATGATCTGTTAATAGATAAATTTAATTTTACTAGAGAAACTCCCTGCTATAATTCTGTATACACAAATAAAAAAGCTATAGAGATAGAAAACATGGATATTCAAATAAAAACTCTCACAGAAGAATACATAGAAGAAATTGAAAATAATTATTCGGGTAAGGACTTATGCTCCAGCGGATATGTAGAAAGAAGAATAAAGGCTGGTGCAATGGAAGGCGCCTTCCTCGATAGCAAGCTATGCGGTTTCATAGGAACCCATATGGAAGGTTCTATAGGTATGCTGGAAGTGCTGCCGCAGTATAGAGGAAGAGGCATAGGCAAAGCCTTGCAGGCAGCAGCTGCAAACAAAGCGCTGGAACATGGAAGATACGTATATGGACAAGTAGTTGAAGGAAATAGTGTATCAAGAAAGCTTCAGGAAAGCTTAGGCTTTGAGCTTTCTGTAAGTAAGGTTTATTGGCTTTCTAAATAAGAAAGCCTTGTACTTAGAAGTTATCCTTAAAGTGCTTAAATAAAACAGGGGTTATAGCTGGATAAGTGAGATTTTCAGGCAGCTCATCAAAGCACTCAACTCTTTCCATTTCACTTTCAGGCAATTCTCCGAGTTCTTTTATATGGGCAAAAAACACCATCCCATATCCAGTGGAATCATCATCTCCAGCCCAGTAGTCAAATACAGGTTTTATGTCGTAGGAGACAGCACCAGTCTCTTCAAATAATTCTCGCTTTGCAGCCTCTAAAGGAGTTTCATTTAATTCTATGTGTCCACCAGCTGTTTCAAAGGTAGTCCTTTTTTTATGTTTGCACAAAAGCCATTTATCATTGAGTTTAGCTATTATAACCACGTATTTATATTTTTTTAAAGAATTCAATTCACATGCATGACATTCCATAGCATTCACCTCATCGCTAAAATCTTATGTAATTAATTTATATAGTAACCTATAAACTTATAATTGGCAAACCACAGTAAGCACTGATTTAAAACAATCCTTAGAGTTTTAGAGCCATCAAAGCCTTTATCAACATTCTCTTAAAACATAGCTTTTTAATATGAAGTGCTGTTGTCATATTTTGTTTGGTAGTATTGATATATAGTTATGATTATTATAAGGAGTTGAATTTGTATGGGAGAAAAGTTTGATTATAAAAAAGAATTTAAGGATTTATATTTGCCTAAGGTTAGACCTTCCTTGGTGAATGTACCTTCAATGAATTTTATAATGCTGGATGGTAAAGGTGACCCCAATGGAGAAGAATATCAGGCGGCTATACCAGCACTTTATTCAGTGGCTTTTACAATTAAAATGAGCAGAAATCCTTTCATTAGAAAAGAAGATTATTTCGATTATGTAGTTCCGCCTTTGGAAGGATTATGGTGGATAGAAGGAAAGGAATTTTCTTTTGACAAAAGAGAGAATTGGCTTTGGACCTCTATGATAAGGCAACCCGAATTTGTTACAGAGGAAATATTTAAGGCAGCGCTAGAAGAATGTAAAAATAAGAAACCTGAGATAGATTTATCTGGGGTTAGATTTGAAGCTTTTAATGAAGGTGATTGTGTACAAATGCTCCATGTGGGACCATATTCTGCAGAGCCAGCTTCTCTAGGCACTATGAGGAAGTACATGGAAGAAAATAATTTGAAGGATGCTACAGGAAAAATAAGAAAGCATCACGAAATATATCTATCAGATCCAAGAAGAACAGCCTCAGACAGCTTAAAGACTGTTTTAAGACATCCAGTGGAAAAAATAGATTAGAAATAATGAAAGAGAAAAGTGGTGAGAAGTGTGGATTTAAAGGAGTGGAATGACAAATTAAAATATCTAAAAACCATTGTGAAAACAACAGAAGAGTTTGATAATGCTATAAATTTATTTTTGGAACTACACTCCATGGTTTTTCCTGGGGAAATGTCTGATACCAAAGAGCATACTTTTGAAGACGAGCTGTGGCAGGGGCTTGAGGAAGACAGAGTTAGAAGAGCTGTCAATGAAAAAGGAAGAACCATAGCGTATGGAATATGGCATTCTTCAAGAATAGAAGATATAACTATGAACATATTAGTAGCAGATGGGGTGCAAGTTATAAATAAAGATAATTGGCTTGAAAGAATCAATGCTTCCATATGCGATACGGGAAATGAGCTAAGCTCAGAAGAGATACTTGAGTTTAGTAAAAATATAAACATAAATGAATTAAAAAATTATAGGATAGCTGTTGGAAAAAGGTCTGAGGAAATAATAAGAGGTCTGAGATTTGGGGATTTCGAGCGAAAAATACCCAAGGAAAGGCTTGAGAGGGTTATGGATGAGAAGGCCGTAGCAAATTTGCCTAGTGCTAACTGGCTTATAGATTTTTGGGGTAAAAAAGATGTGGCTGGAATTTTATTCATGCCTGTTACAAGGCACCATGTAGTGCATTTAAATGAAAATATGAGAGCTAAAAAAGCTAAATTTTAAAAAAGAGTGAAATTGAAAACATTTGGTTAAGAAAAGGAATTCTACAGGGATTCCTTTTTTATGTATACATATTTTTATATTATATTGTTAAAAATAGATATTGATATATATTTTACAGAATATATGTGTTAAGAAGGAATTATATATGGTACGAATAAGCAGTCATCAGTTATTTACCTTAGCTTTAGCTTTTGAGATAGGAAGTACAACTATTTTTGTATTAGGGATTGAAGCAAAACAGGATGCATGGTTGGTTATTATACTAGCTACCCTTATAGGAATAGCATCTACCTGGATTTATACTAAACTGCAAAACAACTTTCCTAATAATAATTACTCTGAAATAATAATTAAGATACTGGGAAGTAAGCTTGGAACTCCATTAGCTGTTTTATACTGCTGCGAGTGGTTTTGGCATTCTGCGAGAAATCTTAGAGAATTTGGTGAACTCATAATAATAACTACTCTGCCAAATACTTCTCTGATTTTGATATGCTCTCTGATTTCATTAGTAAGTGCATATACACTTACTAAAGGAATTGAAAGTTTAGCTAGAGCCAGTGAAATACTCCTTCCAATCATAGTGATTTTTCTTATTACTTCTTATATTCTTATATTTATTTCAAAAAATGCAGATTTGAAAAATATTACTCCATTTTTTGCTGGAGGCTTGAAACCTATAATTAAAGCTGTACCAGAAGTAGTCATGTTCCCCTTTGGAGAAAGCTTAGTATTTAATATGTATTTTAACTTAGCAAATAGAAAAGAAAAAGTAAGTAAAACTATGCTGCTAGTTATTTTGCTGTCTGGAATAATTCTATGCTGTTCTACAATTGTTATTATATTGTCACTTGGAGCTAAGTACGCTTCTATAGCAACTATACCCTTGGTGGAAGCCATAAGGCTTGTCAATATAGGAGACATAATAACTAATATTGATGCAGTTGGAGTAACAATTATATTCTTAGGTGGATTTTTTAAAATATGCACTTATGCTGGGGGAACTATAATGGGGATAAACACTATATTTAATATAAAAAATAGAAAAGTAACTGTAGTAGTGTTTCATTTAATATTGTTAGTATTCTCTATAAAATTTGAACCAAGTTATGCATATCATAAATGGATGTTTCCTTTTGATATTAATAATTTTGCAATTTATTACTCAAATCTATTTCCACTTTTATTGATTGGTATACTTTGGATAAAGAAAAGAAGGGCAAAACAAGGATGAAAATATTAGAATACTTTAAGACCCTATTGGAAGGAAGAGGGTGGTACGCAGCTTTCATGGTTATATCTGCATTGGTGTATACATGTATATTAATATTATATTTCGCAATGCAGCTTCTATTATTGATTTTAGGAGTCAAGATTAATAATAAAGCTGATGGTAAGAAAGAATAGTATTAATCTGTTAAGAAATATTAATGATATAAATTAAAGGCAGGTATGTTTTATGTTTAGATATTTGTATAAAAAAATAAATTTTTTTAAGTTAAAAAGAGAAAACGAGGAGCGCTTTGATTATAGGAATGATAATTCTAATGGAAAGGGCATAAAACTATCAACAGATTTGAAGCAGAACTTAGTAATGCTTAAAGATATACTTGGAAATAGTACAGATATAATCTATAGGGAATTCTACTTTGGAGAAAACAGTCAAGTGCATGGTGCACTAATATTCCTTGAAGGCTTGTCTAATAAGCAGATGATTAATAACAATATAATGAAGCCCTTAATGTATGATTTGAAGCTTTGGAATGTAAGTAAATCTCTTTCTAAAAACTTAGATTACATAGAAAATACCATGGTTTCAGCAGGAAATGTGAAAAGAATATGCTATATAAATGAAATAATTGACGCTTGCTTATCTGGTGATACTATTTTTTTAATGGAAAGCTGTAATGAGGCCATAGACATACATTCTAAGGCATGGGAGGGCAGGGGAGTTGAGGAACCAAAAACAGAAGCTGTGGTAAGGGGGCCTAGAGAAGGTTTTACAGAAACTATGGCTACTAATATGGCGTTGATTCGAAGAAAAATAAAAAATCCTAATCTTGCCTTTGAGACTATGCAAATTGGTAAGCAAACTAATACAAGTGTATGTTTAATTTATCTTAAGGGGGTAGTAAAGCCTAAATTAGTCACTGAAGTAAAAAATAGATTAAGAAAGATAAACACTGATGCAATCTTAGAATCTGGATATATTGAGCAATTTATAGAAGATGATTCATCATCTATTTTTCCCACCATAGGAAATTCCGAAAAGCCAGATACTGCCGCTGCTAAGATACTGGAGGGAAGAGTCTGCATTTTAGTAGATGGTACTCCTTTTGCGCTTACTGTTCCCATGCTTTTTGTAGAGGGTTTTCAAAGTGCTGAGGATTATTATTCAAGACCGTTTTTCGCAAGCATGTTAAGAGCTTTAAGATTTATTTGTTTTGAAATAACCGTATTGGCTCCTGCTACCTATGTTATGCTTACAACCTTCCATCAAGAATTAATACCTACAACTCTGCTATTTACAATGGCTGCAGGGAGAGAAGGAGTCCCTTTCCCTGCAATAATGGAAGCTGGATTAATGGTTATCACTTTCGAAATACTTAGGGAAGCTGGAGTTAGGCTGCCAAGGCCTGTTGGTCAAGCGGTTAGCATTGTAGGAGCTCTAGTAATAGGTGAAGCTGCTGTTTCGGCAGGTTTAGTAGGTGGATTGATGGTTATTGTAGTGGCTCTTACAGCAATTGCTAGTTTCGTGGTCCCAGTATATACGGATGTGTGTGCTATCCTGCGAATAGTGTATTTGATATTAGCTGGGACTTTAGGGATTTTTGGAGTAGGAGTAGGCATGTTGGCTATTCTTGTACATATAGTATCTCTAAGATCTTTTGGCTCACCATATTTATCTCCATTGGCACCTCTTACTGATGAGGATATTAAAGACAGTTTTTTCAGAGCACCTTTATGGAAGATGAATACTAGACCTAGAGTGATAGGATGGCATAATAGCACAAGGGAAGAAGAGGGCTTTGAAGCAAACTCATCCAGTAATAAAAATTCAAATTAGCAGGGAGAAACCAATGAAAAGATATATTAAATTGATAGCTTGCATATTGATAATAGCTAATCTTACAGCTTGCTCCAGTGCACAGGAATTAAATAAACTGGCAATAGTGACTGGAGTGGGAGTGGATAAAAGTAATGAAGAAAATAAAATAAAACTTACAGTTCAAGTGCCTAAAGTAGCTAATTTTAATATTACATCTAAGTCAGGTGGGACTACTGGAGCAGAAAATGCTTCTATAAATTTAACAGAGGAAAGTAAAACCATATCTGGGGCATTAAAAGATTTTAATAGAGTTATGAATAGAAAACTGTTTTTTTCACACAATCAGGTTATAATATTTGGAAACAAAATGGCTGAAAGCGGAATAGAAGAATATATCGACTTTTTTTTGAGAAATAGAGAAACACGGATATTAGTATGGATATTGGTGTCAAATGGAGAAGCGGATAAGATATTGGATGTAAAGCCTTCCTTAGATATGACTTCTGGACGAAACATAGGAGAACTTATAAAAAATGAACAAAAAGCATCCCAGGTTCCAGCAGTAGATTTAAGAGAATTTACTTCTAAGCTTATAAGTAAAACCACTGCGCCTATTGCACCAATCATTGAGATAGATGAAGAGAAAAAAAATAAGGGCGTTATTATTTCAGAATCTGCAGTATTTGATAAAGGTAAGATGGTAGGCAAACTAAATTACAAAGAAACCAGAGGGTTATTATGGGGAGTTAACAGAGTAAAAAACGGTATCATAACAGTAAATGCAAAACAGGATGAGAAAGAAGCTGTCCTAGAAGTCACAAAATCCAAGAGCAAAATAATACCTAATATAAAGGATGGAATAGTATCCATGAACATTAAAATTGAAGCTGAGTGCGATTTAGGTGAACAAACTTCCTCAGAGGATTTAAGTACGCCTAAGGGATTTAATATGCTTGAAGAAAAGGCAAGTGAAGAGGTAAGAAAAGAGGTTATGTCTGCAGTAGATAAATCAAAGCAGTTAAAAGCAGACACCTTCGGATTTGGGGATATTATATATCAGCACTATCCCAAACAGTGGTCCAAAATGGAATCAAATTGGAGTAAGATTTTTCAAAATATAGAGGTTCAAGTGGATGCAAATATAAATATAAGAAGATCTGGAAGAATAACAAAGCCTGCCACCTATAAGGGAGAATCATAAGAAGAGGTGATTTTTAATGGTATTAGCTATTATAGTGTTTTTTCTGATTTCTGCTGTAATGGAAACAAAAAAATTAATTATTAAATGCTACTACAGAGAACTAAAGTTTTTTTATGTATTTTTAGCTGCGGCTTTTATTATTAGCATACTATTTACTCAGGGAATTCACACCCCAAGTCCGGAAGTACCTATTCAGCATTTAGTAAAGGATATATTACACCTAAATTATAAATAATATTTTTAACATAAATCCATAGGAGAAGTTGCTATGAAAATTGAAAAGGGTATAATTTCTGTTTCACAATTAACATTTTTGATTATAGGGCTTTTGCAGGCAGCTACGCTTACTGTATCTTTTATTGGCGGAATTGCCAAGCAAAATATATGGTGGATATGTATTGTTGCTTCAATACTCACCTTAGCATTATTATTAATATACCTTTCCATAATAAGCAAATACTCAGATAAGAATATCATAGAAATAAATGATATAGTATATGGAAAATATCTAGGGAAAGTAATATCTATTAATTATATAATATATTTCACATTTATAGTAATTGTTAATTTAAGATATATAGCAGATTTTTTTAGCACGTATCTTTTTGCAGGTACACATATAGTAATATTTATATTAATTATGGCCGCATTATGTGCTTATGCAGTAGAAAAAGGCATAGAAGTAATAGCTAGAATTGCTCCGATAATAGCAATTATAGGCTTTTTCATATATATAGTGGTTGCAGCACTTAACATTAAGCAAATGAAATTAAGCAATTTTCTTCCTCTTTTTCAAATAAATCTAAAAGATTTCATACAAAGTGTAAATATAATTGTCAGCATTCCTTTTGGTGAGATTTTTGTATTTACAATGATTTTTAACTGTACAAATGATAAAAGTAAGATAAAAAAAGGAGCTATAATTGGTGCAATAATTGGGTTTGTATATGCATTCTTAATAATTGTAAGAAATCTAGGCGTATTGGGTGAACTAGGAAGCATGGATATAGCACCTTCCTATCAAGTAGCAAAATTAATAAATATAGGTGAAGTTATTACTCGGGTAGAAATACTGATAGGTGTAATATTAATGTTTGTTATATTTTTAAAGACCTCTATATTTTATTATGCTTCTGTTATAAGCCTGGCTCAATTGTTCAAATTAAGAGAATACAATATATTCATTATTCCCATAGGTGCTATTAGCTCCGTTTATGCCTTATTAGTAAACCAAAATCAAGCTGATTATTCTTATTATGCCTCTAATATATACCCAATACAAGCATTGCCAACCTTAGTTATCATACCTATAGTCACTTTAGTTGTGATGTATGTGAGAAAATTACCTAGTTAATGTAAGTGAATCTTTAGGTTTCTTAAGATTTATTTATAAATATCTTAAAAAAATGCCTCTAAAATTTAGTTATAACATTTTATGACTATTTATTTGGAGGTATTTTAATGAAGAAAAAATGTAGTATGATAAAAGTAGTAATATTACTTTTCATGGTTATTTTACCACTAGCTTTGCTTATTGGTAACCAACTTAATAATATTCTATCGGGTGATGATGAGAAAAACATGCATGTTATTAACCAAGATAGTAATTTAATATTAGTAAACAAGGAAAATCAGTTACCATCAAATTACATACCGAATGATTTAGTGAAAGTTAATATCAATTTTTATAAAACTGCTGCGGATGAAGAGAAACATATGAGAAAAGAAGCAGCTAAGGCTTTGGAAGCTTTATTTAATTCAGCTAGTAAGGATGGAATAATTCTATATGGAGTAAATGGATATAGATCTTATTCTACTCAGAAAGCTTTGTATAAGGAAGAAATGCAGAAGAATGGTAAGGACTATGCTGAAGAGTATGTGGCAAAGCCTGGAGATAGTGAGCATCAAACAGGCCTTGCCATGGATGTAACCAATAAAAATTATTCTACCAGCTTTGAAACGACTAAAGAGGGAAGATGGCTAGCAAAAAATTGTTACAAATTTGGATTTATAATAAGATATCCACTGAATAAACAAGAAACAACTGGGTATAATTATGAGCCATGGCATATTAGATTTGTAGGCATTGATGCTGCTAAATATATTTTTGACAAAGGACTTGTTTTGGAGGAATATCTTAAACAAAAAAATAGCCTCCCGAACTGAAGGAAGTTTTAAATTAGTGTAAAAATCAACACTGATTTAAAACAGAACCAGAAATGAAAATTGAAGCAAAGGGGGATTTATATGAACGAGAAAATTTTGGTGGTAGATGATGATAAGGAGATATTAAACCTGGTGGGGATATATTTAAGCAATGAGGGTTATGAGGTATATAAAGCTTTAAGCGGATATGAGGCTCTAAACATAGTGAAAAAAGATAAATTGCACTTAGTAGTTTTAGACATCATGATGCCTGACATGGATGGTATGGAAGTATGCAGGCAAATAAGAAGGGAAGCCAATATCCCTATTATAATGCTTAGTGCAAAGGGCCAAAACACTGATAAGGTAGCAGGACTACTTACTGGTGCAGACGATTATATCACTAAGCCTTTTGATCAATTGGAGTTTATTGTTAGAGTAAAAACTCTCCTAAGAAGAGCTTATCTGTTTGATAGGGTAAACAAGGCTCCTAAAGATGAGGATTTGATTCAGCTTGGACTATTAACTATAAGAAAATCAACCCACCTTGTTTTTGTAGAGGATGTTAAGATAAATCTTACTGCTAAGGAGTTTGATATATTAGTACTTCTTGCAAGCAGTCCTGGAAGAGTTTTTAGTGCAGAAGAAATATTTGAACATGTATGGAAGGAAAGGTATTTCCAAAGCAATAATACGGTAATGGTTCATGTTTGCAATCTTAGAGACAAGCTTCAGGATAAGCTAAAAGGAGAAAGCATAATTCATACTGTGTGGGGAGTTGGGTATAAAATTGAAAAAGACAGAGATTTATAAAATAGAAGGT
Source organism: Clostridium sp. 19966 (assembly GCF_032335695.1). Lineage (NCBI taxonomy): Bacteria > Bacillati > Bacillota > Clostridia > Eubacteriales > Clostridiaceae > Clostridium > Clostridium sp. 19966. The sequence goes on along the minus strand of NZ_JACTOJ010000007.1, from coordinate 80,240 downwards.
CGAATCCTATTAATGATTTTTTACTGTTTTTTATTAACAATCATAACCTATTTTGTTTTTTTGCGAATTTACGATAGAGTTATAACAAGAGTCATTATGCAATATATGCCAAGCTTAATGGAGAATTTATATAGAGTAAAAAATCTATTTGATTTTGTGTTTAACAGCTATGCTTTAGGAATTATTATTTTTATACTGTACTTCCACATATTATTTCGCAAAAAAATAATTTGTTTTTTGAAAATAAATAAATCAGTAAAGCTAATGTCTCAAGGAGATTTTGAAATTAGAATAAATGGAATTGATGATGAAAACTTCGGAGATTTAGCGAAAAGTATAAACGATATAATGAATAAGTTTAATAATAGCTTGCAGGAGGAAAAAAGAAGTGAACAGACAAAGATAGATCTTATAACCAGCGTATCTCATGACTTAAGAACTCCATTAACCTCTATACTTGGATATCTGAATCTAATAAATGAAGATAAGTATAAGGATGAAATAGCTCTTAGGTATTACGCAGATATTGTATATTCCAAAGCTAAAAGATTAAAAAATCTTATTGATGATTTATTTGAATTGACTACTTTAAATAATTATGGATTCAGAATCAATAAAGAAAAAATAAATTTAGTAGAATTTATAAATCAGCTTATCATGGAACATAGATTAGAGTTTCAAAGTATGAATATGGAGTGCAGAACCTATTTTCCCCAAGCGAAAGTGGAAATATTCGGTGATGGTAATAAATTAGTAAGAGCTTTTGAAAATCTCATTTCTAATAGCATAAAATATTCTAAATGCAGTCCTTTCATGGATATCTATGTTAATACTGAAGAAGATTTTATAAGGATAAGCTTTATAAATTATGGTGATCCTATACCTCCACTAGATATTCCATATGTATTTGATAGATTTTATAGATCTGAAAAATCAAGATCTGAGGCAACAGGAGGCTCAGGTTTAGGATTAGCAATAACTAAAAATATTATTGAACTTCATGATGGAAAAATAGAAGTTAAGAGCAGCGCTGAAAAAACAACTTTTGAAATACGTCTTCCCCTAGTTTTGCAAGAGAATAATAAAATATGATAAAATAAGCTAAGAAGTAAGAAGGAGGATTTTGTAATGGATTCAAACGTAAAATGGTGCAATGAAATGACTATAGAACGGACAATAAAGGCTTTAGAAAAGAATAATATGAATGGATATTACATTAATAGCAGAGACGAGCTTATAGAAAAGATAAATTCTCTTATTAATGAAGGAGATATGATAACTGTAGGCGGCTCTGCTACATTAAATGAAACAGGAATACTTGAATTATTAAGATCAGGTAAATACAATTTTTTAGATAGATACAAGGAAGGCCTCTCAGGAGAAGAAATAGGAGAGATATTTAGAAAAGCCTTTTTTTGTGATGCATACTTTACAAGTACAAATGCATTGACAGAAAACGGTGAATTGTATAACGTAGATGGTAATGGGAATAGAGTGGCTGCAATGCTTTTCGGGCCTAAAAAGGTTATAGTCATCTGCGGAGTAAACAAGATTGTTAAAAACATAGAGGAAGCTGTAGAAAGAAATAAAAGATGCTCTGCTCCAATGAACGCTAAAAGGCTTAATAAACCTACTCCTTGTGCAAAGGTAGGCTATTGCATGGATTGCAGCAGCAGTGGCAGAATATGCAATGAGTATACAGTGATAAAGAGGCAAAGCAATAAAGAAAGAATACATGTATTAATACTTAATGAAGCGTTAGGATACTAATAGCTATAACTACAAAAGCGAAAGAAGATGATTACTTTCATGGAAAAAATAAATATATTAGGTACAGGCTCTGCTATGGTTACAAAATGTTATAATACTTGTTTTACCATAAGCAGGGGGGGAGAACATTTTTTGGTGGATACAGGAGGGGGAAATACTGTATTAGCTAATTTGGAAAAGCTGAATATACCTATTGGAAGTATTCATAGTGTATTTATATCCCATAGGCACAATGACCACATAACAGGCATAGTTTGGATAATAAGAGCTGCAGCTCAGCAAATAATAAATGAAAAGTATGAAGGAAATTTGACTATATATTGTCACAAAGAAAATATTGATGCAATAAATACTATTTCTAATATACTTCTGGAAAAGAAATTCACAAAATACATAGGAAACAGAATAATATTCTCTGAAATATCTGATGGAAGTAAAAAGCATATATTAGATTGGAAAGTGGAATTCTTTGATATAAAAAGCACTAAGCAGCTTCAATTTGGTTTTAGTACAATTTTAGAAAATGGTAAAAAACTTACCTTTTTAGGGGACGAGCCATATAGGGAATCAGAGCTAAAGTATGCAGAAAAAGCTGACTATCTCATGCATGAAGCCTTTTGCCTATACTCGCAAAAAGATATATTTAAGCCCTATGAGAAGCATCATGCAACAGTTAAGGATGCTTGTGAAAATGCAGCAAAATTAGAAGTTAAAAGTATAATCTTATACCATACGGAAGATAAAAATATGGAGAAAAGAAAGGAGCTGTATATTGCAGAGGGAAAACAATACTTTAATGGCAATATAATTGTTCCTGAGGATCTTGAGATAATAGAGCTTTAAATTGGAAAGGCTATGTTTTAGCATAGCCCTAAAGGTGATTAAAAACCCGTACTTATTGAAAATAGGTATGGGTTTTTATATTAATTTTAGCTTCTATACTTTGGATTTTAGAAACAGTATTTTCAATAGTAGGTCATAATTTATACTATTTCATAGTTGGAGTTGTTTCGAATTTTGTGGTAAAATTTATAATTATAGAAACAATTGTAGAAATTTAATTTAAATATATATGTAAATTGCAGCACAATTTATTTTATAGAGGTGAAATACTAATGAATACTAAGCGTGTTTGTAAAGAGATGGGGGTTTCCAGCAAAGCATTAAAGATTTATGAAGAGTATGGAGTTATAGTGCCTGAAAGAGACGAAAACGGATATAGAGATTATAGCGAAGAAAATTTATTGAAGCTAGAACAGCTGCTTATATTAAAAGAAATGGAAGTGCCTTTAAAGAGAATAAAAGAGCTGTTAGATACAAATGCTACAAAAGAAGACAAGCATAAGAGAGATTTACAGATACAACTAATAGCTGCGGATAATAGAATTAAGGAACTAGAAAACATAAAAGAAATTTTATATGAGGGTATTAAACAAATATCTGAGAATGAAAGCGGCTATAATCAAGATATATTATTAAAAAGAATCAAGGGGTGCATAGAGGCAAACAGAGAGAATAGGGGAAACTGGGTAGAGAAATGGAAGAAGGATGAATATAAAGAACTACCTGAAATAAAAAGAGAGGATTCCATTTCTACCTTAGATGATGACACTTTTATAAAGAAATATTTGGAGAGAATAAATTATGAAGGATCTGTAGATTGTGATATATTTACGCTTAGAAAGCTTCAAATACAGCATCTTTTAAATGTACCTTTTGAGAATTTAAGTATGTTTTACAATAGAAAAATTGAATTTGACGTAAATGAAATGTGGAATAAGGTTGTTATTCAAAGACGAGGGGGAGTATGCTACGAAATTAATGGATTATTTCTGCATCTTCTTAAAAAGCTTGGATTTAATGCAAAGTATATAGCAGCTAAAGTTACAGATACAGGAAGTGAGCATGATCATGTTTTAATTATGGTAAACATAGATAATCAAGATTGGCTTGTGGATGTAGGGTTTGGAGATAATTTCTTTGAACCAATAAAATTGGTGGCTGATGAAGTACAGGAAGATGACAAAGGATATTTTAAGATAGTGAAAGCAGGAGAGGACTCCTATAAATTGTTAAAATCTATAAATAATGCGGATTACTCTGTTAGATATATATTTAACCTTGAAGAAAGAGACTTAGAGGAATTTAGAGAAAAATATGAGTATTTCGCTACATCACCAGAATCCAGGTTCAGAAAAAACAGACTTTGTTCCATTGAAAGAAAAAACGGAAGAGTCTCTCTTACAGATAACTATATAATTGTTACTGAAGATGGAAAGTATACTAAAAAACAAATAAAGAATGAGAGAGAATTCATAAACAATCTAGAGAAGATGTTTGGCATATCCTTGTATGCTGAGGGGTAAAAAGGATGCTGCTTTAAGTGGTATTGAAAATTAATATTAATTTAAAGCAGCACTTAATATTATAGTTACTTTTGTGCCTTTACCAATTTGGCTTTCAAGTTTTATGTGTCCGTTATGTTTATCAATAATCCATTTAGCTATGGACAAACCTAAGCCGGTGCCACCTGTATTTCTTGTTCTTGATTTATCAGCTCTATAAAATCTATCAAAAACATGGGATAAGTCTTCCTTTGAGATACCTATGCCAGTATCTCTGATTTCAATATTGATCTCATTATCTATATTGTAGGAATTTATTTCAATAATTCCGCCATCAGTAGTATATTTAACACTATTATCTATGAAAACTCTTAGTGCTTCCTTAATAAGTTGTCTGTCGCCATAAAAAAATACTTTATCATTGCGATTCATTAAGATAGAGTGCTTTTCATCAATTAAGAGTGTAGCTTTAAACACTTCATCTATAACATCTGAAAATAAAAATTTACTCTTTTCAATTTTTTGAGTATTTTTATCGCTTCTAGCCAGAAATAATAGTTTTTCAACTAAGTCTTTCATGTCTTCAGCTTCACACTTTATGGAAGCTATAGCTTCTTCTAAAATTTCTTTATCATTTTTTCCCCATCTATCTAATAGATTAGCATAGCCTTGTATTACGGATATAGGAGTGCGCAGCTCATGGGAGGCGTCTGAGACAAATTGAGTTTGACTCTCGTAGGTGCTTTGTATTCTATCCAACATTTCGTTGAAGGTTTGAGCTAAGTCTTTGAGTTCATCTTTTGAACCGCTTATATCCAATCTGGTGTTTAAATTTTCACCGGAAATTTTCTTTACAGCCTCATCCATTTTTTTTACTGGCAAAAGCAACTTTTTGCTTAGCTTTGAACCTAGTAATAAAATAAGAATTAAAAACAATAAGTCTGCACAGAGGATTACCAAAAATAGAATAAATGAATAATGATTGATCTCTATGGTTTCAGATGTAAATTTAACATATAGATATCCGTTTTTTGCAGTAGAGCTGGCTACGTTTCTCCAAATAGAAAAATAGAAACCAGATACCATAATAATGTTTGAAATTAATATAAATAAAGCAAATATTAAGGCATAAAAAGTTGTTATCTTAAAGGTTATGGAAAAGTGAAGTTTCTTACTTATATATTTAAAAAACTTTATTAACAGCTTAGGGATAAAAACTATTGAAAGCCAAGAGAATTTAAATATATATACTATAGAATACTTAATAAATTTAAATGCATTATTATATTTTTTCATCTTTAACCATATAACCTACCCCTCTTACAGTGTAAATAAACTTTTTTGAATACTTATCATCGATTTTGCTCCTAAGATAACGTATATATACATCTACCACATTAGTGTCACCCATGTAATCAAACTCCCATACGGACTCAAGAATTTTTTCTCTAGTTAGTACTATGTTTTTATTATTCATCATGTAGCATAGGAGGTCAAATTCTCTCTTTGTAAGATCTATTATATTATCATCATAGGTTACCACATATTTATCGAGATCTAGGCATAAATTTTCTATTTTTAATTTTTTTGAGAGACCTGATGTTTTGCTATTTTTCCTTAAGGACGCTCTTATTCTAGCAAGTAATTCTTCTATGGCAAAGGGCTTTGTAACATAGTCATCAGCACCATTATCCAGTCCCATAACTTTATCCATAATATCATCTTTAGCAGTGAGCATAATGACTGAAACCTGAGAGCTTTGCCTTAACCTTCTTAAAACTTCGATTCCATTCAATAAAGGAAGCATTATATCTAAAATAATTAAGTCATAATCATTTGCCTCAGCCATGCTAAGCCCTTCTCTTCCATCAAAAGCTTTTTCAACAATATAGCCTTCATGCTTTAGCTCCAGTTCAACAAATCTAGCTATATTTATTTCATCTTCAATAATAAGAATTTTTTCACTGCTCATATAAATTACCTCTTATAAACATATAATAAGCAGCTATATATGAAAATAAAATATATAAAGCTGCTTATTTAAATTATACACTATTTTTTAAAACCGCGGATTATTTTATAGATTCACTATTAACTGCATAATTAACTAAATCTTTTCCTGTGCTGCTTATGCTATCTGATATTTTAGTTAAGGATTTGTTGAGCTTCTCATATTCATTTTCTTTGCCTTGAAATCTTATTTTATGACCAGTAATGAAAGCAAGTAGAATAGACAATACTGCGGCATGTGGAGCTATTATTGCAAGTATAACTGCTAAAGTTACAGATATATTAAGCCTTATATCTTCCTTTTTCTTTATTATGAATTTGGTGGTATTGCCTTTAGTAATTATACCTTTGATAGAGGTCCAGAGTGAATAATCCTTTGTTGTTTCTTGTGGATTTTTAATTTTATTTTGTTTTTCTAAATAAACTATAGCTTCCACAATATCACCATTGGATTTTTCTAATGCTTCCTTAGCATCTTCGTAGCTTACATTTGTTCTTTTTCTCAATTCATCAATACTCTCTAACATAGTTGACATTTTAAATCCTCCTTTAAAATCCTCATTAATTCTTTTAAAACTATGTTTTTAGTATATAAGCTTTGTATTAGAGGTAAATTAGCGAAAGATTAAAATTGGATTAGAAATATACTTTTGAAATTCATTATCGTATAATTTATATGAGGTTAAATTTAAGAGGATATGAAAGAAGATAGAGGGAAAATATTTAAATTATTAGCGTGGCATATTATTTATTAAAAAATCTTGGAAAGCTTTTAGACCATTAAATTTTTTTATATAAATTTGGTTTTCTTCTTTTAGGTTGTTCAAATCATTTTCAAGTGTTGAAGATTGCTGTTTGATGCTTTTTAGTTCTGAAAGAAGTGAAGCTTTTTCTTGAACTTTGCTTTCAATCAAAGAGTCCAGCATAACTTTTATAACTTCATTTTTATTTCCTTGAAATTTAAAGCTATTTCTAGACTGAAGAGCAAAATATTTAGTATGCTTGAAGAACTTTATAATGGTATCTAATATTAATTGCTTCAAAAAAATCACCTCTTTAATATATATTAAAACATAATGCATATTTTATAAAGAGCAAAAGCAAGGAGAAGTTAATATGAATAAAAATTATTTTGTAAACTTCAAGTTTTTAAGTAAATTATATCTGAAGCTTAAGAAAAACAAGTTGAAATCTACAGAGGCAGATATTAAAAATTTGAAGCTTCAAATAGAAAAGGAAAAAATAATAATTGAGCAAACCAGTCAGCAACTAGATAAACTAGTATCAGAAAGAGATAATTATAGAGCAAATGCAGATAAGCTAGATAAAATGCTTGAAAATAAAACCTACACCATAGGGCTGAAAAACAATAACTATGCTTTGAAGCCATGGGATAACCTTACGATTAAAAAAATATTTTCAAGCTATGCGATAATAGATAAATCTCAACAAACTATTTATATATTTGAAGAAACCATGAAGGAGTTTATAGAATATATTTTAACTATAAATCACAGCATAGTAGTGCTTTCTGTAGATAGAAGTAAAATACAACTGGCTATCACATTCTCTAAATAAAAATTTACTATAGTTTTTTGACAAAAAATGGTGTAAAATATTATGGTATGCGTACATGATTAAGCATTTAAAAGGGGGATTTTTATGCTACTTGCTACTTTAACAAAAATAATAGGAGTTATACTATTGATTTTTTATGTAGGTTTTTTTATAAAAAATGTTTTTATGGATTTTAAAGAAAGCGATAATCCTGCTAAAACCTACTTTGTAGTTATAATTGGGGCACTGGCTTTGCTTGCAGCTGCTGCTATGATTGGAGAAGGAACGGATTTAGCCAGTATAATAAATTATATTAAGGAAGAAGGATCTTCTTTAAGTCAGTCAAGCATTGAAGTATTAAAAGCTCAGGAAGCTAGAACAAAAAATATAATAGCTGTTATTTACCTAGTGCAATGCGTGATTTCCGTATCATGGAGTATTGTGTTTGTAAGCATAAATCGTGAAGTAAAGGCTAGAAGAGCAGATAGAAATGGCGGATGGAACTGGAGTAAATTAAATTAAGGCTATGTTTTAAAAGAATGTTGATAAAGGCATTTTTCGTAATGGCATGGTTTCTTTCAGAACCCATGGGATGAACTCTAAGGGCTGCTTTGTTATAATTGACTACCAATTTTAATGCGCCCTCCGTGGCGCTAAAATTGCTTTGCCCGTCCTGGGCAAAATTACGCCAATTATAAGTCGCAATCCCTAAGAGTTCCTAGAACTCAAACGATAATATCAACATTTTAAAACATAGCCTACCGAACTGAAGGAAGTTTTAAATCAGTGTAAAAATCAACACTGATTTAAAACAGAACCTAAATTAAAATTTTCATAAATAATTTTAGAACCGAGTATAACAATATACACATATAATAAAAAAGTAGGGAATTTATTGCTTCTCTACTTTTTTGTTACTTACTATTGGGTAATAAGGTGTTTGGATTTCTTTTTAGGCTCTGTCATGCTGACAGGATCAAGTATTTCATCAATTTCATTTTCTTTCAATATGCCTTCATCCAGCACTATTTTCTTTACAGGTTTTCCGCTTTTTATTGCAGTTTTAGCTATTTGAGCCGCTTTTTTATAGCCTATATATGGGCAGATAGCTGTGACTACGCCTACACTGTTATCAACTAATTGCTGACATCTTTCTTTGTTTGCAGTTATGCCGGATACACAATTATCGATAAAGGTGTTTATTCCATTAGTAAGAGTTTCTATGGATTCAAAAAGTTTATAAAATATTATAGGTTCAAAGGCGTTTAGTTCAAGTTGTCCAGCCTCTGCAGCCATAGTTATAGTCATATCATTTCCAATGATATTAAAGGAAATTTGATTTATCACTTCAGCAATTACAGGATTCACTTTTCCAGGCATTATGGAAGAACCATTTTGTCTTGCAGGTAAATTTATTTCGCTAAAACCTGTTCTAGGACCTGATGACATCAATCTTAAATCATTTGCTATTTTAGAAAGGTTAACTGCACAAGTTTTAATGGTTGAAGATACTGCCACAAAACAATCTAAATTTTGTGTAGAATCTATTAAATCCTCTGATCGTGTAAGAGACAAATTAGTTATGGAATTCAAAATCGGAACTATATTTTTTAAATATTGTTCATCAGCATTTATGCAGGTGCCTATAGCAGTACCTCCAATATTAATGCTTCTTAGCTCCTCTTGAATTTTTTCCAATCTTAAGATATCTCTTTTTATAACTGAATAGTAAGCGTTAAATTCTTGACCTAGTCTTATTGGAACTGCATCTTGCATTTGAGTTCTTCCCATTTTTATAACATCATTGAATTCTAGAGCTTTACATTTTAAAGCAGTACATAGCTCGTTAAGCTTGTTTATTGCTCTAGGAAGCAATTTTAGCAGGGTGATTTTACCGGCGGTAGGTATAACATCGTTCGTAGACTGACACATATTTACATGATCGTTGGGATGTACTATTGAATAATCTCCTTTATTACCATTTAGCAATTCTATTGCTCTGTTGGCAATTACTTCATTAGCATTCATGTTTGCAGAAGTTCCTGCACCACCTTGAATGGGATCTATAATAAATTCTTCATGCAATTTACCATTTATAATATCATCGCAAGCTTGCATAATAGCTAATTGAAGTTCCTTTTTTAGAATTCCAGCATTTCCGTTAGCCATGGCAGCAGCTTTTTTTATCTGGGCAAGGCTTATGATAAAATCTTTATGCAATCTAAGCCCCGTGATATTAAAGTTTTCGGAACCTCTTAAACTTTGAACACCATAATAGGCATTTTTCGGAACTTGTTTTGTACCAATAGAATCGCTTTCTAATCTAAAATCCATTACTTAATCCCTTCTTTGTAAACAAAATTTAAAAATATTTGTAATATGAAATTTTAAATGCAAAATATAATAAAAAGTAATAACAAATGAAACAATTATTTCATTTGTTATTATAGTATCCTGTAAAAATGAATACAATAAATTCAAAACAGAGTTGTTATTTTATACTAATACTCAATAAAAATGCAGGAAATATTGCAAAAATAATAAAAAAAAACCATTACTTTTACAAAATTTAAGGCGGTAATGAAAACAAGAAAACTCCTACCTTAAAATTTAAAGATAGGAGCTTCATAAATTTTTTAATAGACTGAGTTTATTTAGTAGGCAGTCTGCGCTTATTTGTTTTTAAAATAATTGGTTCTAACTAATTTGTCAGAAATATCGAAGGAATCATTTATGTGGTTAATATCATTTTGACTAAGCGAATCTTTTCCGATTATTTCTCCATCTGCAAGTAAAGCAAAACTTTTTTTTGTATTTAATAAATTTCTCCCAAGAGCAGTATTTTTGTATTTATCCTCTGGTATACCAAAGGCATAAGCTAAAGTTGGAAGCAAATCTATTTGTCCGCCGTTAATTTTAAATTCTTCTGGTTTCATACCTTTACTGTATATTATGAGAGGGATTCTTTTGCCATTATCCCACCATTTCTCCTGAGGCTTTATTTTAGCAACTTCGTCACTATAATATTTATGAACAGAGGTATGATCTCCGTATATCACAACCACGGTATTATCTAATAACCCGGAAGCATCCAGTTTATTTAAAAACATTCCAATCTGTTTGTCCGTATAGTTTACACTTTGAAAATATCCTCCCATATAAGTGTCATCGAAGCTTTTATCTAACTTAAGATTTTTGAAGCTATCGGGCATTTTAAAAGGCATATGAGAAGTTACTGTTACAGCGAATCCATAAAAAGGTGCTTTAGTATTTTTTAGTTCATCAGCAGTCTGACTTAAAAAACATTCATCTGTTAATCCCATCCAAAAGGTCTTTTTTACTGGGAAACTGTCTAAATCCATAAATTTATCAAAGCCAAAGTTAATCAATGCATTATGTACATTCCAATAATAACCATAATCGGAGTGAAAAGCTTTGGAGGTATATCCTGCTTGATTCAATATTTTAGGAAGAGTGTTGTAGCTGTTGTTAGGAAATCTGAAAAATGTACTTCCGCTTCTTACTGGATATACGGAGGCGTTAGTCATAAGGTCAGCATCGGAGCTTGTACCATTATAGACCTGCTCATAATAATTAGGAAAGTACAAGCTATTCTTTAGCAATTTATTTAAGTTTGGAGTTATTTCCTGATTTTCGTACTGGTTGTTTAGAACAAAATTTTCTAAGGATTCCACCTGTATTATAACCAAATTTTTTCCTTTAAAAATGCCTTTGTACTGGTTGTCAGGAAGATGTTCATCTTTATTAGCATACCAATTTTGTATTTGTTTTTTTTCACCATTGCTGAGGTGATATGGCCTATAATCATCTATGAAATTATAAGTATCGTATACGTGATAGCCTATGGGCGATAAATCTCTCATTGTAGCATATGCAATCCACTGAGTCTTAAAGGAAATACCGCTTTTTAAAAGAAGCAGCAAAGGCAAAAAGAACATAACTAAAAAAATCCCTCTAAGCTTTGGTAAACTCTTATAGTATTTATTTAAAAAAATAGAAACTATTATAAGTATAATAACATCTACAATGAAGATAAGATCTATTGGTCTGTACATAGACATTACGCCGCCGGAAAGGTGATTAAGGTTTTGAGTTTCTTTTAAAAGATGTAAACTCAAAAATGAATTAAAGCTTCTGTAATACCATAAATCACCTATGAGCACTATAGAATATATCAAATTCAGTGCTGTCAAAAACCAAAGATGAGCTCTATTATAAAATAAAAAAGCGAAGCTTATAAAAATTAGTATAAAATATGTGAAAATATGATTCGAAAAAAGATTTCCTAAATCAAAGCCAGAATATATACTGGAAGCTCCATGACTTTTAAGTATACTTAAAAATAATTGGTTTTTTATACAAATAGCAAGAAAAATGTATATTCCAATAAAATCTTTAAATAAGTATTTGAACCTGTTTTTTAATCCATTAAGTAAATTAATAAAAAGATTTTTATTAATTTTGGACGATAATAGCATATAGTGATCCCCCTAATAAGTTACAATTATTGTATAGCACCATCATTTATACGTATACAATAGAAAAATGTTTCTATAAATAAAAAGGAAGGCTGTTAACCTTCCTTCATCAGTCCTCTTTTAAAGCATAGTCAAATTAAACCTCTATACCTAAGAATTTTTTTACTAATAAACCAATTATAAAGGATATAGCGGCAACGCTTAAGCTTATACCTGACATTTCAATAAACCTTTTTTTAAAAGACAAGTCTTTTGCCACTGAAATATAGTAATTGAAGGCAGCTATTATAACTAAGGCTACCAGCAGCATTATGACTAAAGCGGCACCATACATGTTTGAAGGCAGCAATAAGTAGGGAGCAATCAATAGTGCCACAGTAATAAGATAAGCTACTCCTGTATAAGCAGCAGATTTAGCTGAATCTTCTTCGCCGTCAGAGCGGGAAGACAAGAATTCAGAAGCTGCCATAGATAAGGTAGCAGATATGCCAGTTATTAAACCAGCTAAGGAAATCAATTTATTGTTTTGCATTGAGAAAGAGTATCCAGCTAATGCCCCTGTAAATTCAACCAAGGCATCATTTAAACCAAGCACCATGGAGCCTACATAATGGAGTTTTTCTTCGTCTATGAGATTTATTAGTTTATTTTCATGGACAAATTCTTCCTGCTCTATAGTTTTTATTTCGGGGACATACTTATTAATTTCATTATCGGATTGATAGGTGGAGTGGACTTTATTTAAAGAACGTTCCATCTGCTTAATCGAGAAAGTATATCCAAAGACTCTTGCTAAAAATGTGAAGAAGAACACTTTCAGCTTAGAAGGCTTTAAATCAACATTGGTATATTTTTTCCATATATTATAATGTTTTTTTTCTTCCTCAGCTATTTTTAGCAAAGTATCTCTATTAGTTTTATCCTTTATGTATTTGGCTATTCTGATATATACGGAGTATTCAGTTATTTCGCCAACTTGAAGCATTTTAATCAGGGATGTTATTTTTGCATCCATCATATCCCTCCTAATTTAATAATTATAATTAAATAGTAGCAGATATTTATATAAAAATAAAGATAGGCAACCATATTAATTAATGACTGCTTATCTTAAATTATTCCTTTTAATTAAAGAATTTTAAATCTTAGATTTAGCCATATCCCACAAATCTTCTGCAAGCTTTGTTACAGATAGCAAATTTGATGTGGTTTCTTCTATGGCTTCAGATTGCTGCTTTGTAGTTTCAAGAGTTAAATTTGCTGTATCTAAGGTCTTATCTACAGAAGCAGATATTTTGGAAGTAAGCTCTGAAATTTTATTCGCAGTATCTTTAGAGCTTTGAGAAAGACTTCTTATTTCAGTGGCAACTACGCCAAATCCTCTGCCGGCTTCACCAGCTCTAGCTGCTTCTATGGCTGCATTTAGTCCTAGCATTTTAGTGGCATCAGCTATAGATTTTATAGAATTTAGTACTTGATTAATTTCAATAGATATATTTTTTACATTTACTATTTCGGTATTTAAAGTATTTTGATTATTTGTAACATCACAGGAGGAAGCTGCTAATTCCTCCATAACAGAAGAAATCTGAGTGAAGCTATCATTTAATTTATTTGAAGCCTTTGATAACAATATTCTTTCATAGCCTATTTTGGAAAGAGCATTTGTAACTATAAATAGGACCTCTGCAGCAGCTCTTACATGAGCTTCATTCGTAATTTTCACTTCATCAGCTGAGCAACTAATCCATCACCATCTACACCTATTTCTTCGGCAGTGTTTTTTAGTGTTAATGTGTCTGGTTTGGAATAGAGAATTTGTCCACCTAAAATAGTACCTATGGATTTTCCTTCCACAATAATTGGAACAGCAAAGTCTATTAATCCAGCATGACAAGTGTATATATAAGGCTTTCCTAGTTTAGTAGCCTGTTCACCTCCATCTCTGTGAGATTTTGCACATCTGTCATCTCCTGTTTTGCTAGAGTGAATAAAAGCATCACAAAATTTTGTATATGAACTAGGTGCTGTTACAGGATTACCACTAATATCCACAGTTACGCTGGCTATGTCTATTCCTTTTGCAAAGTTGTCCTGAAAATTTTGCAGGGTATCAATATTGATAACATCTTTAATTTCAAATAGATCAATGTTTAAGGCGCCATCTGAAGTAAAACTAATCATAAATAATTCCCCCAAAAATATAATTTAATTAACTTATCGAAAAAATTTAATTAAACTTTACTATTATAATATCGAAAAAAGGCAGTAACTCACAAGTGGTTACTGCCTTTTTCCATACAATAATTAGGACCATTTTTCTGCCCATTTTTGAATTTCGTCCATACAAGCTTCTAAGTCTCTACCTTTATCAGTAAGAGTATATTCTATTCTAACAGGCATTTCAGGATAAACCTTACGAAGTATTATACCTTGATCTTCAAGCTCTTTAAATCTCTCAGTTAACATTCTTGCACTTAAATTAGGTATTATTTCTTGAATATCTGAAAAACGTTTTGGACCAGTAAGCAGAGAACGAATTATTAGACCAGTCCAGCGTTTACCTAGCAGTTGAAAGGCGGATTCAAATTTGGGACACAAATGAAATTTGTCCATATACTCACCTCCTGTTTCTATAATAACACATTTACTTGACAAAAGTAAGTGGGTTATTATATTATAGTAACATAAAATAGCTTAATTACCCAAAAATTAGCTTGTGATTAAGCATGCAAGAAGTATTATATAGCACTATATATAAAAATTAAAGAGAAATTATATATTATAATTAAACTATGTTTAAAAAGTAGGTTGTTATACCTATATCTAGTGGAGGTAACATGTGATGTCTGAATTAAAAAAAGTAATAGAAGATAGAAGATCAGCTAATAACTTTGTGGAAGGCATAAAAATACCAAAGGAAGATTTTATAAATATATTTGAATTACTGAAATTAGCTCCATCCTGTTTTAATATACAGCATGCCAGATATTTAGTGGTGACGGATGAAGAAAAGAAAGAAAAATTGAGAGAAGCAGCTTTCAATCAATATAAAGTACATACGGCTTCAGCAGCCATAGTTGTTCTTGGTGACAAAAATGCCTATAAGGATGCAGATAAATTGTATTCAGGTATGCTTCAGCTTGGAATGATAACTAAATTTGATTATGACAAAATGATTAATGACATTAATTCTATGTATGATGGCAGAGGATATATCTTTAAGAGAGATGAGGCTATAAGAAATGCATCTTTGTCAGCTATGATGTTCATGCTTATTGCAAAAGATTTTGGGTGGGATACATGTCCTATGATAGGATTCGATGGAGATCGTGTAAAAGAATTATTCAATATACCAGATAGCCTAGAGCCGGTTATGCTTATAACAATGGGAAAAGAAGATGTGAAAAAGAGGAGAATGAGAGGATACAGAAAACCAGTAGGGGAATTTGTGACCTTTGAAAGTTTTTAATTTACTGTGTTTTAAACAAATATTGATAATTTCGGTATAGGGGTTTAAACTACTAATAGTTAGTGAAACTATAGTAGTTTATTTTTTAGTTTAGCTACTATTTTTATTTTTTGAACGTATTATTATATATTCAAACAATACAAAGGAGCATAGATATGCGTGTGAAGATAAGAACTTTTATATTAATTATAAGTATTATAATTGCTGTGATTGCAATCTCAAATAATATTAGTAAGTTCACTACAAATGCTAGTATGGAAAGTCTTATAAAAGCTCCTGTTTCTCAAAAAACGGAAAGTTATAAATTGACTAACGATAATACAGAAGTTTCAGAAAGCAGTAATGAAAGCAATAAATCAACTTCAAGCAATTTGCTAGAGCAGGCTTACTATGATTATGAAGGAACAATAGATAAGCAAATAAATATTCATATGAGCATTTATGCTAAAGATGGTAAAGTTACAGGGACTTATTTCTACGATAGATATGGAGAAGAAATAAGTGTTACGGGTAAAACTGATTGGAGAGCGATTACTCTTACTGAATATGATAAAAGCGGACGCAAAACTGGAACCTTTGAGGGGATTTTGGACAATAATGATAAAATCCAAGGCAATTGGAAAGATAGTTCTGGAAAAAATACTTATCCATTTTATCTTGAATTAAAGGATATAGTATATGGAAATGAGCAGAGCAGGTATTCTGCTGCCACTAAGAATAAATCAGATAGTGAAGTGGAGAGCTTTGTTAGCAACATTAAAGCATATATAAATTCCTCTGATGCGAATCACTTAGCCGATAATATTTGCTATCCTATAGTAATATATAATCATCAGGAAAGGATTACTATAAATAACAAAACAGAATTTATGAGAAGATACAATGATATTTTCAGTAATGAGTATAAGGATGCCATAAATAAAACTTTCGCTAAATTTATGTTTGCAAATTCTAAAGGAATAATGTTTGGAAGTTCATACTACAATATGTGGATAAATGATATCAAAAATCCAGATGGATCGTATCAACTGAAGATAACTACTATTAACGATTAGAAGGCAGATGAATATATTCTTCACTGAAGGAAACCATATGAATATCAAATATAATAAGAGTGTGGTGATATGAGGTGAAAAGGTTTACTTGTGTTTTGTGTATCTTTCTGTTTTGCATTGGATATAATGCTAGAGCAGGTGAAGCAGAGGAATATAATATTACAGCTAAGCGAGACATTTTATGTATCATGATGGGCTATCCTGAGGATATTGCTGGAGTTGAAAAAGGCTCAGGGGATAGATTATATCTAGTCACTAAGTCTAATCGTAAAATCCTATATGATGATAAGAAAGAGAAAAACTTTGATTCAAAATTTTACTCTCCAGATATACAGGATATGATGGAGCAGGTATACCCTCTTCAGACTATTTCAAAAGTTATGGATAAGAATTTTGACCCAGGGAGAATAAGAGTTTATTCTTTGCTTTCAGAGGTATATGGAGCAAGTAAAAGTGCTTCCTCTAAAAATCTAACTAATGTTAATTTAGGATTTGGAAGTTTCCAATTTAATAAAAGAAATAATGCTGCCGCCTCTCTTAAAAAAGCTGTAGAAGAAGCTAGTGCTGCTGCAAAGAGTGATCCTAAAATCTGGGGATGCATGGCACCTAGCAGCGGCACCTACAACTATAGAGTTATATCCGGTACTGGGCAGCTGAGTCCTCATGCCTTTGGAATAGCTATCGACTTAGCAAGAGATAGAAGAGATTATTGGAAATGGGCTTCCATAGAGCAAGGCAGTGCTAGAATTAAAGAATATTCTCCTCAATTAGTAAGTATATTTGAAAGTAATAATTTTGTTTGGGGAGGAAAATGGTCTCACTTTGATATATTGCACTTTGAATATAGGCCAGAGATAATTTTGAAAGCCAAATATTTTGGCGATAAAAATTTTAATAGGTCGGTATGGTATGAAGGTGTACCCCATAATGAAAAAATAGATAGCTATATTAAAATTATAGATGAAAATATTTGAAATAATTTAAAATATAAAAGCTAAAAGTTAATTGGCTATAAAGCTTTATTAAAAAGGCTCTAAATCCTCTTCTAAAGGTGGATTTAGGGCTTTTAATTATAAAATTTTATATAAAATCTATTGGATAATATTCACAGCATAGTTTTATTTGATTTTAGGAAACACTAAAATTAGTCTAAGCTATTTTAATAAAAGGAATATTTTAAATCAGTGTAAAAATAATATTGATTTAAAACATAACCTAATAAAAAGGGGTTTTTGGTATGCATAAAAATATAAAAAATATGATTAAAAAAGTATGTATATCTGTATTAGCAATAATATTAGTGAACAATTTTTTACAAGTTATAGCTGTGGGTGAAGAAAAAAGTAAGAATGAAATTGCTAAAGTGATAAACGATATGTTTATGGCTAGAAACAAAGCTATTTTGAATAACGACTTGGAAAATATAGCTAAGTATTATGACTTAAGCACTAAATATGGAACTTGGGCATATGAATATGAGGTAAGAAAGGTAAAGTATATTCAACATTGGCAGGATAAACAGAATGCTAAATTTATAGAAATAGTTCCTAATGTAATGATAAAAAGGATTAAAGGAAGTGGAGATACCTATTCTGCCATACTTACCTGCTGCACAGAATATAAATATGCATATAATAATACTCCAGAGATTATTAATACTTGCAGAATAGGAACCTATCATACATTGAGATTAAATGAAAAGGATGGAGAATGGGTACTCAATAAAGAGTGGTATAAGGATCCATTCGCAGATTCTTTGAATTTAGATAATATAAAATATGACAGCATAAAAGAGTATATAGCTTCTCAAGCTGAGAGAGATTTATCTGCAATAAGCGATAGGAGAAAGGCTGCAGTGGAATATGCAACTAAATATTGCGGCTTAGCTGGCTTTGAGGAAAATGGATTTAAGTATAACAAAAAATACAGAGATTATAATCCTATGGGAGGAGATTGCGCTAATTTTGCTTCTCAGATATTGTTTGAAGGAGGAAAGTTTAAAAAAAATTCTGCATGGAATTATGATGGCAGAGGTGCTACGGCAGCATGGCTTAATGCAGATTCCTTTAAAAGATATATGGTGTATAGCGGAAGAGCCTCTGTGATAGCTTATGGAAATTATGATAAGGTTTTTAAAGCAGCCTATAAGCTTCTGCCAGGAGATTTTGTAGCCTATGAGAAAAAAGGAGATATAACACATATATCTGTAGTAGCAGGTGCGGATTCAAATGGCTACTCTTTGGTAACCTGTCATAATACAGATCGTTATATGGTACCTTGGGATCTTGGCTGGAGTGATAAAAAAATAAAATTCTGGCTGGTAAAGGTTAATTACTAAAACATAGTTATAGATTTGTGATAAAATTTATTAAATATCAGCTAGATATATAGTTAACTATATATCTAGCTCAATCAAAGTTTTTATCAACATCATTTTAAAGCGTGGACTTGTTTTTGAACTCTTTTATCTTCTCTAACTTTTCCTTTAAAAAACTTTCATCTCCCTGTTCTGTAGGAGTATAATACTCTCTTTCCTTCAAATTGTCAGGTAAGCACTGCATATTAGTGATTTTTTCTTCGGTGTTGTGAGCATAGACGTAACCCTTGCCGTAATTTAGGTTTTTCATGAGAGAAGTAGGAGCATTTCTAAGCTGCAAAGGAACTCCTTCGGCTAAGGTGTTTTTGGCATCCTCAGAGGCTTTTGTATAAGCTTTGTAAAGAGCGTTTGATTTAGGGGCTAAAGATAGATAGGTGACAATCTGAGTAAGATTTAGGGTGCATTCAGGCATACCTATATAATGGCAGGCATTATAGGCAGCAACTGCTTGTTCCAAGGCCTTAGGGTCAGCAAGACCAACATCTTCAGAAGCAAACCTAATAAGTCTTCGGCATATATATAATGGATTTTCTCCACCCTCAAGCATTCTGGCAAGCCAGTATATGGCGGCATCACAGTCACTGTTCCTCATAGACTTATGCAATGCCGAAATTAAATTATAGTGTTCTTCTCCATCTTTATCGTATAATAAAGCTTTATTTTGTATACAGCCTTCTATAATAGCTTTATCTATGGTAATCATTCCGTTCAATGGCTTAGCGCTGGAAACTGCCATTTCTAATACATTTATTGCTGTTCTAGCATCACCATTAGCATAGTTAGCTATGATTTTAAGCATTTCTTCATCTATATTTATTTTTTTAGTTCCAAGGCCTCTAGGATTTGTTAGAGTATTTTTTAAAAGCTTTAATATGTCATCAGCTGTGAGGGGATTTAGAACGAATACACGGCTTCTTGACAAAAGAGCTGAATTTACTTCAAAAGAAGGATTTTCAGTGGTAGCGCCTATTAAGGTTATGTTTCCCTTTTCCATATGAGGGAGAAATGCATCCTGCTGTGCTTTATTGAATCTATGAATTTCGTCTACAAAGAGCACAGTTTTTGTACCAAATCTTTTATTTTCTTCAGCTTTAACCATAACTTCCTTGATTTCTTTTATACCTGAAGTTACAGCACTGAAAGTAATAAAATTTGAATGAGTAATAGAAGCAATAATCATTGCTAAGGTAGTTTTGCCTACTCCAGGAGGTCCCCAAAATATCATAGAAGGGATATTGTCCTTCTCTATAAGTTCTCTTAAAACTTTACCTTTTGCTAATATATGTTCCTGCCCTACATATTCATCCAAGGTCTTAGGACGAACTCTATCAGCTAAAGGCACTTGTTTAGGAGCATTAAATAGCGAGCTTTGCGTAAAATCCATGCTTTCACCTTCATCTTTCTACTAGGTTCTATTATAAATAAGTATTTGCCCAAATGTTTATTTTTATGATATTGTACGTATATATGTTCTTATTAATTATAAGTCTATATTCTCATAACTTCAATAAAGTTTTTTCAATGAAATAGTCAATTTTATGGTAGTTTCTACACCTGTGTATAGAAAAACATAGGAATTTAGTATAGAATTTTATAGAGGAGGTAATAGAAGATGGTGTATATTTGTACAGCACTATATGAGGAAGCAGAGCCTTTTATAGAAAAGCTAAAGCTAAAGAAAAATTTGAATATAACAAAATTTCAAGTGTTTGAAAGCGATGAATATAGACTTATGATATGCGGAGTAGGCAAGATTAAAGCTTCAATAGCTGTTACTTATATGCTTTCAATCTTTAAACCTAGTCATCGAGATGTATTTATAAATGTTGGTATTTGCGGGACTTCAAATATGAATTTTCAAATTGGAGAAATTTTTATTATAAATAAAATACTAGATAAAGATACCTATAGAAGCTATTTCCCTGATATTATTTTTAAACATGAATTTAAGGAAAGCCAATTAGTAAGTGCATCTGCAGTTGAAAAAAATATTATGGAAAAAGATAAATTTGATTTAGTAGATATGGAGGCGAGCTCAGTTTATGAAGCCGCTGTAACCTTTATGCAAACCAATCAAGTGATTTTTATAAAAATTATATCAGACTATTTAGAAGTAAATAATTTAGATAAGAGTTTTATTTGCTCACTTATGAGTGGAGCCAGTGAAAAGATATGTTCATGGCTGCAAAGTATAAAGTCTTGGAACCAATATATTCCTTCCTTCACGGAGGAAGAAAAAAATATAATTGAAAAAGTAACTCTTAATCTAAGGCTTTCGGAAACTATGAAAAATGAATTTATACAATATACTAAGTATTACCGTCTTAACCACGGAGAAATATTAAATGTATTAGAGACTTACAGGAGCATGGAATGCAAATCTAGAAATGAAGGGAAGAGATATCTTGCAGAAATTAAACAAAAACTTATTAGCTGATACTTTTTCCCATATCTACATAGAGAATTCTGCAAGAGATCATGAAAATACAAAGCGTATACTGGAAAAATTAGAAGGAAAAGAGATAGTATATATAAATCATTATAAAGATGTTTTTTCAAGGTCAAATCAAAATTTTGTTATTCAAAAGCAAAGTCCTAAGCTTATACTAGCAGTGAAAAAAGATAATTTGATTTATAAGGGAGCAGAGGTATGTGATGATTTTGGAAATGAAAATTTTTATTATACCTCTACCATGATGAACTGCTTATATGATTGTGAATATTGCTATTTGCAAGGCATGTATACTTCTGCTAACATTGTAGTTTTTGTAAACATAGACGATATATTTAAAGAAGTTGAAAAACTCTTAAAGCTTCATTCCGTATATCTTTGTATATCCTATGATACGGATATGCTGGCTCTTGAGCATATAACAAACTATACAAAACTATGGATTGAATTTTGCAGGAAGCACCCAAATCTTAAGATAGAACTGAGAACTAAAAGTTCTAATTTCAATGCAATTAAAGAGATAGCTCCTTTAGACAATTTTATATTAGCTTGGACACTTTCGCCTGAGGGAATAATTCATAAATACGAGAATAAAACTCCGAATCTGGAGTTAAGACTTTCAAGCATAAAAGCTGCTTTGGATAAGGGTTGGAATGTGAGGCTGTGCTTTGATCCTATGCTTTATATTGAAGGATGGGAAGAAAAATATGCTAGCCTTGTGAAGAAAATATTTTGCAGTATTTCGGGAAACGATATTTTAGATGTAAGCATAGGTACCTTTAGGGTATCTAAAGATTATATAAAGCGAATGAGAAAACAAAGGCATGATTCCATAATCCTAAATTATCCTTTTGAAACTATAGAAACCGTGAGCTCTTATCCAGCTTATTTATCGGATAAAATGGTTAAATTTTTATGTGGGAAGGTAAGCGGTTATGTGTCTAAAGATAAAATATATGTAAGAGGAGAATAATAGATGAGGTGTGCATTAGTAACAGGAGCATCATCCGGTATAGGACTTGAAATATGCAAAAGCTTAATTTTATCAGGCTTCAAGGTATATGGAATAGGAAGAGATTTTTCAAAGTCAGAATTTGAAAATAATAATTTCAATAAAATTGTGTGTGATATGAGGGATATTTCAAGATTGTGCACTATTGTTGAAGAAATAAACAGAGAAGAAGATATATATGTTATGGTTAATAATGCGGGAGTGGCATATTTTGGACCGCATGAAGAATTGAATCCATCCAAAATACATGATATGGTCACAGTGAATTTTGAAGCTCCTCTTGTATTAACTCAGCTTTTATTAAGAAAACTAAAAAATAATTCAGGTTACATAATTAACATATCCTCTGTGGAAGCTAAAAAATCCAGCACTTATGGCTGTGTATATGGTGCTACCAAGGCAGGCATATCAGACTTTGCTAATAGCTTGTTTGATGAAACCAGAAAGTATGGAGTAAAGGTGGTGACCATTCATCCTGATATGACAAAAACAAAGCTCTATAGACATGCTAATTTTAGAGAGGGAGATAGTGAAGATACATATATAAACCCTGAGGAGGTTGCAAAGGCTGTAGAATTTGTATTAAGTCAAAGAGAAGGAATGGTAGTTACTGATATCACATTAAAACCGCAGAGACATAAATTGGGTAAAAGTTTATAGGGAGGTGATAGGGTGTTAATAGAAATTATATTAATTTGCTGCTTGATATTATTTATAATTTTATATTCCATGGGGGTATATTTTTATAAGGTAGCTTTTAAACGAGGGAAGAAAGATGTTATAAGTAATGATGAAGATTATCCAAGTGGAATGGAAGGAAAAGAAGGCTGGGAATGGGGAAAAGCTGAAGGAAGAAAGTGGCTGTCTGAAAAGCAGTTTCAAAAGGTGAAAATAAAATCTGAGGATGAACTAAGGCTTGTAGCACATTATCTGCCTAGCGAATCTATAAGTGAGGTTACTGTTATCCTTTTACATGGATATGGCAGCACAGGACTTGATATGGGTACTTTTGCTAAGTACTATAATGAAGAATGGAGCTTTAATGTTCTTATGCTTGATTGCAGAGGCTACGGAGACAGTCAAGGGTTATATACTGGTTTTGGCTGGCATGACAGAAGGGATATAATTAAATGGATAAACTATTTAATGGAGAGAAATGGCGACAAATCTAAAATTATTCTTCATGGGGTATCTATGGGTGCAGCAGCGGTACTCATGACTAGCGGAGAAGAGCTCCCTGAAAATGTTAAGTTTATAATTGGAGATTGCGGTTATAGTTCGGTAAAAGATATATTGGCTTATCAGCTAAACAAAAAGTACAAGTTACCTGCTTTTCCAATATTAAATATAACAAGCTTAGTATGCAAAATGAAAGCTGGGTATTTTATAGGAGAGGCATCAGCAGTAAAGCAGGTTAAAAAGAGCAAAACTCCAATACTTTTTATTCATGGCACTGAGGATAAATTTGTGCCTGTATACATGGCTAAGGAATTATATGAAGCAGCAGAATGTCCTAAGGAGCTTTTGCTTGTAGAGGGCGCTGTACATGCAGAAGCTTACTACACAGATAAGGAAAATTATAAAAATAAAATAAGAAGTTACATTGAGAGGTATTTAAAATAATGATAATTTATATTGTGATAGCAGTTGTAGCAGTATTAGCAATAGTATTAGCAGCCGGAGGGACATATTTTTATAATGTGGCAATCTTAAGAAGAAGAAAAGAGTTTCTTGAAAATGATCAGGATTTATCTAATGGAACTTCTGGAAGCTATAAAGAGTCCAAACAATGGATTATAAATCAAAATAGCGAGAAAATAAAATTGCTATCTGAGGATGGTTTAAAATTGAACGCAAGATATATCGGCGGTAAAAATGAAGGAAACATAAATGTTATATTAGTACATGGCTATAGCAGCTATGGCTTAGAAATGGCAGAATATGCAAGATATTATAATGAAGAGCTTGGTTATAATATCTTGGTGCCAGATTTAAGAGGACATGGAGAAAGTCAGGGTAATTATATAGGATTTGGCTGGCATGATAGAAAAGATATAATTAAATGGATAAATTATTTAATAGAGAGAAATGGTGAAGATGCTCAAATAATTCTTCATGGAGTTTCTATGGGAGCAGGTACTGTGCTTATGACCAGCGGAGAAGAACTTAATAAAAATGTGAAGTTCATAGTGGCAGACTGCTCTTATACCTCCGCAAAAGCCATACTTAAATATCAGCTTAAGAGAATGTATAGATTGCCGTCTTTTCCTATAATTCAAATAACTAGCTTAATGTCTAAATTTAGGGCTAGGTACTTTTTCGGTGAAGCCTCCGCACTTAACCAGGTTAAGAAGAGCAAAGTACCGATACTTTTTATTCACGGAGATTCTGACAGGTTTGTGCCTACTGATATGGTACATGAGCTCTATGAGGCAGCTGCCTGCGAAAAAAAGCTGTTAATTATAAAGGGAGCTGCACATGCTAATGCATTTTGGAAGGACTCAGAAGGCTACAAAAAACAGGTGGGAAATTTTATAAATGACTATATTTTATAACATAGCCTCTACCCACTGAAGGAAGTTTTAAATCAGTGTAAAAATCAACACTGATTTAAAACAGAACCATAAATATTATAAAAGCTAAGAGTGTTTTTATAACTTATAGGAAAAATTTTAGATAGTATTTCTAGAACTTGACTTTGTTTAAAACTAAGCTATACGATTTTAGTAGGAGATGATATATATGATAGAAAAAATGAAAGTAGGATTTGTAGGCACAGGAGTTATGGGAGCCTCTATGGCTATGAATATAATGAAGGGCGGATATGAAGTAAATGTATATAATAGAACTAAAGAAAAGGCCGAAAAGCTTATAGAAAATGGTGCAAAGTGGCATGATTCTATAGCAAGTCTTTCAAGGTGTTCTGATGTTGTTATATCAATAGTGGGTTATCCAAAAGATGTAGAGGAAGTTTATTTAGGAAAAGAAGGTATCTTAAATAATATTAAGCCACGAAGTTATGCTGTAGATATGACAACTTCCAAGCCTTCTCTTGCAAAAACTATTTATGAGGAAGCTAAGAAAAAGGGTATATATGCTTTAGATGCTCCAGTATCAGGTGGAGATGTTGGAGCAGCAAATGGAACTTTAGCTGTAATGGTGGGGGGAGATGAAGAAGCTTTTAACACTTTACAGCCAATTTTTCAGCTTATGGGAAAAAATACAGTGCTACAGGGTGGAGCAGGTGCTGGGCAGCATACTAAAATGTGCAATCAGATAGCTATAGCCGCCAATATAATGGGAGTTTGTGAGGCTCTTATATACGGAGAAAAAGCTGGTCTTGATATGGAAAATGTGCTTAAATGCATAGGGACAGGAGGAGCAGCAAGCTGGCAGCTTTCAGCTTATGCACCTAGAATACTTAAAGGTGATTACGAACCAGGTTTTTATATAAAACATTTTGTAAAAGATATGAGTATTGCTTTGGAAGAAGCAGAAGCTATGAATTTAAATATGCCCTCATTAACTTTAGCTAAGCAGCTTTATGATATATTAATTAAGCAAGGGAAAGAAAATTTAGGCACACAAGCTCTTTTTAAGCTTTATGAAAAGGGTCTGTAGCAAAAGGAATATTTATTGCGTGTAACAGCTCACATATATGTTTTAATTAAGATTTTAATACTATAAGATTTTGCGAAATTTTATTGCAGAAAATGCGATAAGTAATTGATATACCTATATTGACGTATACTATATATAACCATATAATGTAAATAAATATAAAAAATGTATATTATATATCGAGGTGGGCTATGTCTAAATTATTTATTCGAGATGACCCTAAATCCATTGCAGCAGAGGCTTTTAGAACCTTAAGAACCAATATGCAGTTTTTAAGCGCAGAAAAAGACATAACTAAGATTATGATCACAAGTGCTATACCTGAGGAGGGGAAGACCACAATTTTATGCAATCTAGCCATTGCTATGGCTCACTCAGGGAAAAATATTTTGATTATAGATTGTGATCTTAGAAGACCTAGCGTACATAAGATGTTTGATTTATCTAATGATAAAGGAATAGTGGATATATTTATGGGAGAAATTAAAACTGAGGAAGTCATATTTAAGCCATACGAAAAGGTTAGTGTAATTACTGCTGGAAGCAAAATCATGTACCCTTCTGAATTTCTAAACGCTAACTATGTAAGAAATTTCATAAAAAAACAGAGTGATGTATATGATTATATATTTATTGATACTCCTCCTATAGTAAATTTTACAGATGCTCAGATAGTATCAACTATAGCAGATGCAGTAATACTTGTTGTAAGCGAAAAGCAATCTGAAAAAAACTTATGCAAAAAAGCGGTGGAACTTTTAAAGTTTGTTCATGCTAATATTTTAGGAGTAGTATTAAATAAATATGAGTATAGAAGCGAAAACTTGTATGGAAAGAAGTACAACAGATATATTCAGGAAGATAATAAGAAAAAGAGACTTAGGCGGGATAAGAAGAAAAAAAATAAAGATGTGGAAATTATGGCATAATAACATGTAGCTATTTCATAATATCTTTAAGCTAAACATAAATATTATGATGCAATAGGGACGAGTGAAATATATAGCCCATAAAATGACTTTTCACTCGTCACTATACTAGAACACAGAGTAACAACATAAGTATGATAAGATTTAAAGCTGATTATTATCAGAAAAATCTATTGGAATATCAGCAGCTCCATAAAGTTCCTTTCCTTTTATGTTCAATCTTCCTCTTTCATCTTCTGCCAATTTGCTTATTAAGTCACGTACTTGCTTTGGATTTTTTACTTTTTCAATTAAAAGTTCTCTGTCAGTTTCATCAGCAGTATATAGAGTTATGGTGCCAACTCGAAAAATTTTATCTAGTAAAGATCGACTTAAACGTACGTCTAGAACTCTATACATAACAAGTTCATCTTCAACAGTATTAAATAATCCTTTGCTTACATATAGTCTAGTGCCTTCTAATTTATATCTAGTAAAACTTATAGGAAGTCCCAAAATTCTTTTTCTATCATTCCATTCCATAATATTGTATCCCACCAATCTTTCAATTATATAACTTGATGAAAAAAAATAAATCGCTTATTATTGTTATTATAATTTTATATTATTTTGAAAAAAATTAAAATAGAATTATAATGAAGGATACATTTAATTAGGAGGTATAACATGAAAAGATTAAAAAGGGTGTTTTTAGCTGTTATATTGATAGCAGTTATTTTGATTGGAGCTTTTGCATATTTGATAAGTCCTGTAAAAAGTTTTCAGGCAGAGAATATACAAGTAGAAAGCGGAAAAGAGTTGTTAGCTTCTAAGCTTATTGATGCAGTGAAATCAAAGATATCAAATAAGAATTTAACCATAGATACGGATATATCTGAGCAGGAATTAAATGGTTTACTTGCTAGTGAAGCAAAAGGTAAAGATATACATGCTGTTATAGATAAGGATCAAATCATAATATACATTAATGATAAAATTCTACAGCTGCCAACTCAATACATAATATATTGCAGCTTACTTCAATCTGATGGTGATATTTATCTGAAAATAAATAAATTTTATATGGGAAGGCTTCAAATCCCTGAAAAAATGATAGTAAATAAAATGAAAAGTAAATTTCCAGAATTAAACTTTACAAATGACAACTCTATAAAAATTACTTCAGGTATACCTAAAGCCTTATCTATATCAGATATACAAGTTGATAATAATATAAAATTTAAGATACAAATTTCGGTTAACTCAAAATTAGAGCTATTGGAACTCCTCATATATTTATATCCTAAAAACTATAATAATTTTATAAAGTAGCAGTAAAAGGCTATATTCTAAATTTTTTTAGAATATAGCCTTTGTTAAAATTTACAGAAAAGGTTGACTTTTATGCTGGAATAATTTATTATATCAATATACGATATATCGCAATTCGATATATCGATGGACGTAATAGAGGTGATAATTTGGATCTAGAAGATAAAGCTAAAAAATATATACCACTTACTGAAGCTACTTATTATATACTTATTTCACTGACAGAGCCTCTTCACGGATATGCAATAATGCAGAAAGTTGATGATATGACTGAAGGGAAAGTGAAGCTTGGACCTGGAACCTTATATGGTGCTATAGGGAAATTAGTAAAACAGGGCTTTATAATAGAAGCAGCAGAAGATGACGATGAAGGAAGAAGAAAGAGTTATAGACTTACAGAGCTTGGTAAAATGGTTATTATGCTGGAGCACTCAAGAATAAAACTTCTTTATGATAATAGCAAAAAGGCATTGGATTTATTGAAAGGAGAATAACTAAATGGATGCAAATTTAAAAAGGGTGTTTAAATTTTTTTGGGCCTGGGATATGGAAAAAGAAGAAGACTGGCTTAATGAAATGAGTAAAAAAGGCTACAAGCTAGAAAAAGCCAGATTAGCCGTTTTTACTTTCAGGAAAGCAGAGAAAGACGACTATATATACAAATTATCCTATAAAAGAGTAAGAGGAGCTAAAAGGCAGGAATATAATCAATTATTTAAAGATTTTGGCTGGGAATACGTCACTTACTGTAATTGCTGGAATTATTTCAGAAAGAAGGCCAGCGATTCAAATGAAGAGATATATACTGACAACGAATCCAGGGCAGAAATATTCAAAACATTACTAATATTTATAGTTTTAATGACGATAGTATGTGTACCTATGTCTGTAATAAATTTAGGCTATATAACCTATGATGTATTAGAAAATGGGATGAATAAATTTTATTATTACTTAACAGATGTATTTATTTATATATTTGATATAGCATTATATACATTTGCTACAGTAAAGCTTACTAAGAAATATAAAAGTCTAAAAAGAGATATTTTATAGGGAGGTTTATATATGTTAGAAGTAAAAAATATATCCAAAAGCTTTGGAAACACAAAGGCTGTAGATAATGTAAGCTTTTATGTGAAGGAAGGAGAAATAGTAGGGCTTCTTGGTGAAAACGGAGCTGGAAAAACTACAACGCTTAGAATGCTGGCTACTATTTTAAAGCCAACACAAGGGACAGCAGATATTGATGGAATGGACGTAAATAAAAACCCAGCACAGGTAAGAAGTAAGATAGGCATTCTTTTTGGAGGAGATGTAGGGCTTTATGACAGGCTTACTGCCAGAGAAAATATAAAATACTTTGCTAATTTGCATGGAATAGATTCAAAAGAAGCAGATGCAAGAATAGATGAGCTTGCAAAAGAACTTAATATGGAAGACTATATAGATAAAAAGGTAGGAAAGTTCTCAAGGGGTATGAAGCAGAAGGTTTCCATAGCTAGGGCTATTGTTCACTATCCATCTGTGATGCTGTTTGATGAACCCTCTACAGGACTTGATGTTAGTGCTTCAAGAATGGTACAAGATTTCATATTGAAGTGCAAAAAAGAAAATAAGACAATATTATTTTCAAGTCATTCTATGAAGGAAGTAGAAAAGCTCTGTGATAGAGTAGTTATAATAAATAAAGGGAAAGTGATTGAAGGCGGAACTATAGAGAAACTTAAAAATAAATATGGTAATACTGATTTGGAAGAGGTATTTATATCCTTAATAGGAGGAGAAAGCAATGAATAATTTTTTAGTGGTATTGAAAAAAGAGTTAATTGATATCTTTAGAGATAAAAAAACTATAATATTTAGTTTGCTTTTACCGATTTTAATATATCCAGCTATGTTTGGAATAATGGATTATGCTATGAAAGACAGCCAAAATGCTATACAGAAACTTAGTGTAGGAATTGTAGACAGTGGAAAGTCACAAATCGAAAATGTGCTTGAAAACAGCGGAAAATTTAAAACAGAAACTACAGGAGATTTGAACAAGGAGTTAAAGAGTGGTAAGATATCTGCCATTATTCAAATTCCAGATAATTTTGATACAGATGTGTCTAACGAAAAAAGTACAAATATTAAGATAATATATGATGAGACTTCTACTAATTCCATGTCAGCATCAGACAGTATAAAGGCTTTTTTAAATACTTATTATAATGAGATAGTAAATCAAAGAATTGAAAAGAGAGGCTTAGACAAAAATATAATAACTCCTTTTACAGTAGATACTGTAAGCAATAATAGTAAAGCACAAAATGATGATGGTGGTATAAGCACCTTCATATTAGGATTTATTCCTACCATGATAATTATATTTATTTTCGTACCAACTATGGCAGTATGTGCAGACTTAGGAGCAGGAGAAAAAGAAAGACAAACTCTTGAGCCGCTTCTTACTACTAGTGCCAGCAGGTCAGCTATAATGTGGGGAAAAGTAGCAGCTACTTCTGTGGTGGGTTTCATTACTTTGATAGTAAGCCTTATAGCCATGTTCATGTCAATTAATTTTGTATTCTCGGGAGCCGCTAAAGCTGTGCATTTAAATATTCTATCAGCTATATTAATAGCAGTATTTTCATTAATAATATTAATTACAATAGCATCTATAGAGATAGCTATAAGCATATATGCAAGATCTACAAAAGAAGCAAATTCTTATCTTGGGGGATTAGTAATTGTAGTATTTATACTAGCGTATCTTCCCTATATGATGGATGCAAAAAGCATAAAATTTCTATATTTTAATGTACCTATAACTAATGTGGTATGTGTCATGAAGGAGTTTATGGTAGGAATGTATAATATTACGCATATATTAGTGGTAGCAGCTTGGGTATTAGTTTATATAGCAGCATCAGTGGTATTTGCTAGCGCCATGTTCAATAGAGAAAAAATTATATCTAGAACCTAAGAATATATTTAATAAGTAAGAATGAAGAATGAATGTAAAAAATCGGCTCATAAAGAGCCGATTTTTTCAATATCTCATATTTCTTCACTTTTAATTCTTAATTTTTGAAGGAATGTATAGGAGCAGGAATTCTGCCTCCTCTTTCAATGAAAGCTTCGCTTGAAAATGGATTGACCTTCATGATAGGGGCCATTCCAAGCAAGCCTCCGAATTCTACACTGTCACCTAAAGATTTACCAGGCACAGGTATCACTCTTACAGCAGTTGTCTTATTGTTTATCACACCTATGGCAGCTTCATCTGCAATGATAGCAGAAATAGTGGAAGCTGAAGTGTCTCCAGGTATAGCAATCATATCGAGACCAACAGAACATACGCAGGTCATAGCTTCTAGTTTTTCTAAAGTGAGAGCACCTTTTTCAACAGCATGAATCATTCCTATATCTTCACTTACAGGAATAAAAGCGCCGCTTAATCCGCCTACGTGGCTACAAGCCATAACTCCGCCTTTTTTTACAGCATCATTTAATAGAGCTAAGGCAGCGGTTGTACCAGAAGCACCACAGCTTTCAAGGCCCATTTCTTCAAGAATGTGAGCCACACTATCTCCAACCGCTGGAGTAGGAGCTAGTGACAAGTCCACTATACCGAAAGGCACATTAAGGCGCTTAGAAGCCTCAGCAGCAACAAGCTGGCCCATTCTGGTAATTTTAAAGGAAGTCTTTTTTATGGTTTCTGCAACTATATCAAAGCTTTCTCCTTTAACTTTTTCTAGAGCACATTTCACCACTCCAGGTCCGCTGACTCCTACATTTATAATGCATTCTGCTTCACCTACCCCGTGAAAAGCTCCAGCCATGAAAGGATTATCCTCTACAGCATTGGCAAATACCACAAACTTAGCACAGCCTATTGCATCCCTTGCTGCTGTAAGTTCAGCACATTTCTTTATAACGTGGCCCATTTCTCTTACAGCATCCATATTTATTCCAACTTTGCTTGAACCTATATTAACGGAAGAACAAACCTTCTCTGTAACGCTTAAAGCTTCAGGGATAGATTCAATTAAAATTTTATCTCCCTTGGTGTAACCCTTATGAACTAATGCTGAGAAACCTCCTATAAAATTAACGCCAACAGTCTCAGCGGCTTTATCTAATATACGAGCATAATCAACATAGTCTTTATCGGAAGACGCACCAGCTATTATAGAAATTGGAGTCACGGAGATTCTTTTATGTATTATAGGAATTCCATATTCCTTTTCTATGTCTTCACCTACTTTAACAAGATTTTCAGCGTATTTAGTAATCTTGTCATAAATTTTATCTCTTGATTTTTTACCATCGGAATCACAGCAGTCCAAAAGTGATATTCCCATAGT
The DNA here is from genome assembly GCF_032335695.1 of Clostridium sp. 19966. Lineage (NCBI taxonomy): Bacteria > Bacillati > Bacillota > Clostridia > Eubacteriales > Clostridiaceae > Clostridium > Clostridium sp. 19966. The sequence continues at coordinate 47,475 of NZ_JACTOJ010000007.1, read as the reverse complement.
TATAGTTCTTACATCAAGTTTTTCTTTTTCAATCATATCAATGGTTTGGATAATCTTATCAGTATTCATTAGCTCCTCCTGAATTCAACAAATTAGATTCTTATACTTCATGCATTGAATTAAATATGTCTTCATGCTGAGCTCTTATAGTCACCCCAAGTTCAGAGCTTTTTGCATCTAACCTTTTAATTAATTCATCATAACTAACTTTCATATCCCCAATTTCTACGAGCATTATCATAGTGAAATACTCTTGAAGTATAGTCTGACTTATGTCTAAGATGTTGATGTCAAGATTGGCAAGCTCAGAGCTTACACCAGCTATGATCCCTTTCTTATCTTTTCCTATTACTGTTATAACAGCACGCATATAATAGCCCCCTTAGTAATGCGAATATTTAGATTTTTGTTTATTATACTATTTTTTATACCCTATTTCTATAGTATAATTCTAAAATAGAAAAAATAAATTTAATTTAAATAATAATTCTTTGTGATACATATTCATATTATGGTATACTGTTATTACAATAAAAATAGAATAAATTGAAGCATTATACAATAGGAAAGAAAATAACAATACATAAAATGTAAACATATATAGATGTTAAAAAATTTCAACTGCAAGTTTATACTTTATCATTAATTGAGAATTATAAAACTATAATGGAGCATATTAAATTATAGTAAAAATTAAAAAACATTGTATTGGGTATAGATTTAAGTATTGCGAATTTGCAGACAGAGAAATTGCAGAATTAAAATATTTTTATTGGAGATATCCATAAAAGTATTTTGTGCAAAATCTTGAAACTAGATTGAAAAATGGAGAGGTTTCTATGAAAAAATGTTCGATATGTAATAAAAATATAGCTGTGATATTTACTACTAAAATAGAAAATGGAAAAACTGAGACTCAAGGAATTTGTTTGGATTGTGCAAAAAAAATGGGGCTTCCTGTGGTAGATCAGTTGATGCAACAGGCTGGAATATCTCCAGATGAGCTTGAAAATTTAAATGAACAAATGAATAACATGCTGCAGGATGTAGAGATGGATGACTTCATAAATAGTAATATGATGAATCTTATTAAAGGAGAGCTTCCTGTGGAAGAAACTGAAGAGACTGAGGAGCATGAAGAACCAGAAGAGCAAGAAAAGCCTAAGGATGTTAGACCGATTAGAGCTCAATATAAGGAGCCTAATGAACAAAGCTTTGATATAAGTGAAAGTGTTGGAAGAAAAGAGAAAAAAGAAAAAAAAGGTAAGAAAAAGAATTTAGACAGATTTGGAATAAATTTGACTCAGAAGGCTTCAAATAACGCAGTTGATAATGTTATAGGAAGAAATAGAGAAATTGACAGGGTGATTCAAATACTTAACAGAAGAACTAAGAATAACCCTATCCTTATAGGAGAGCCAGGGGTTGGTAAAACTGCAATTGCTGAAGGGTTAGCAGTTAGAATATCAAAACGGGAAGTTCCAGCCAAGCTATTTGATGCAGAAGTATATCTTTTGGATTTAGCAGCTGTAGTGGCAGGAACTCAATTTAGAGGTCAATTTGAAGGAAGAATGAAAGCAATAATAGATGAAGCTAAAGAACTTGGAAATATAATTTTGGTTATTGATGAGGTTCATAATATAATAGGAGCAGGTGAAGCTCAAGGCGGAGCTTTAAATGCGGCAAATATATTAAAACCTGCATTGGCAAGAGGCGAAATTCAGGTTATAGGTGCAACTACTCTTGAAGAATATAGAAAATATATAGAAAAAGATGCAGCTTTAGAGAGAAGATTTCAACCTATTATCGTAGAGGAACCAAACGCTGAAGACACTATTGAAATACTGAAGGGCATAAGAGGATATTATGAGGAATATCATAATGTTAAAATTTCAAATGAAGTCATAGAGGCAGCAGTAAATTTATCTCAGAGGTATATAACAGATAGATTCCTTCCAGATAAAGCTATTGATGTTATAGATGAAGCGAGTTCTAGATCTAATTTAAAGAACAAAGGACTTGTAGAATTGAAAGCTCTTAAAAATGAATTGGATATTATATATGATAAGATAGATAATGCTGCTATAAGCAACGATTTTGAAAGGGCTGCTGAATATAAGGTAGAGAAGTGTCGAATAGAAGATCGAATAAATGCTTTACATGAAAATGTGGATCAGCCTTTAACCATAGAAGATATAGCTTATGTTATTGAAGCATGGACTAAAATACCTGTACAGAAGATAACAGAGGAAGAGGCATCTAAGCTTATGAGCTTAGAGCAAAGGCTGCATGGAAGAGTTATAGGGCAAGATGAGGCTGTAACTAATTTAGCTAGAGCAATAAGGAGAAACAGGCTTGGCTTTAGAAAGAAAAGAAAACCTGCATCCTTCATATTTGTAGGACCTACTGGAGTTGGAAAAACAGAGCTTGCAAGAGCTTTATCCTATGAGCTTTTCGGTACTGAAGATGGACTTATAAGAATAGATATGTCTGAGTATATGGAGAAGCATACTGTATCTAAGTTAATAGGAGCACCTCCTGGATATGTTGGATATGATGAAGGCGGACAGCTTACAGAAAAGGTAAGAAGAAAGCCATATTCGGTCATATTACTGGATGAAATAGAAAAGGCTCATCCCGATGTATTTAATATGCTCCTTCAGGTTTTGGAAGACGGAAGGCTTACGGATAACCAAGGAAGAACTGTTTTCTTTGAAAACACGGTGCTTATAATGACTTCAAATGCAGGAACAAATTATAAGGGATATGGAATTGGATTTGCCAGCAAGGAATACGATGCTGTGGAGAATACAGTAAAGGAAGCTCTTAAAGAGACCTTTAAGCCGGAGTTTTTAAACAGGATAGATGATATCATAGTATTCAAGAGCCTTAAAAAGGAAGAGCTTTATAAGATAACAGATTTGATGCTTAAGGAAGTAGCTAATGAAGCTGAAGAGAAGCATATGAAGGTAGAATTCACAGAAGCGTTAAAGAACTTTATTTTAGAAAAGGGTTATGATTCAAAATATGGAGCTAGACCGCTTAGAAGAACTATAGAAAAATATGTGGAGGATGAGATAACAGACAGCTTCCTCACTAAGAAGATAGCAGAAGGTTCAAGCTTTACAATAGATGTAATTGATGGAAAAGTTCAAGTTATAGCAAAATAAAAAGGAATGTTTTAAATCAGTGTAAAAATTAGCACTGATTTAAAGCAGAACCAAATAATAAAAGGCTCCTATGAAAGTAGGGGCCTTTTATTAGCATATAGGAGTAAGATTTTTCAAAGAAAAATCAAGAATCTTAGCAGAATGAGTAAGCTCTCCTACGGATATATAGTCTACACCTGTAGCTGCCAAGGTACCAATGGTTTCTAAATTGACATTTCCAGAAACCTCAGTAATAGCCCTTCCGGCTATTAATATCAAAGCTTCTTTAATTTTATCTAACTCCATATTATCTAGCATTATAATATCTGCTTTAGCCTCCAAAGCTTCTTTTACCATGGCTATAGTTTCTACTTCCACCTCAATCATTTTTCCATAGCAGCCATAAGCTCTTACTGCTTCTATGGCATTCTTTACTCCTCCGGCGGCATCAATATGATTATCCTTGAGTAAAAAACCGTCTGAAAGACCAAATCTGTGATTGCAGCCTCCTCCAAGCTTAACAGAATACTTTTCAAGTATTCTCAGCCCTGGGGTGGTTTTTCTAGTATCTAAAAGCTTTGTTTTTGTTCCTTGAAGCTTTTCAGTAAATTTATAGGTTAGAGTAGCTATTCCGCTCATTCTCTGAAGTAAGTTCAAGGCTGTTCGTTCTCCTAGAAGAAGGTTATGGGTATTTCCTTCAAGAATGGCTACTATTTCTCCCTTTGAAACTTTTGAACCATCTTCCTTAAGAAGATTTACTTTTACCTCTCCTAGCAGATCAAAGACTCTTTTAAAAACTGTAAGCCCAGCGGCTATTCCATCTTCTTTTGCAATAAGATTTACAGAAGCTCTAGAGCTTTTACTGACTATAGCAGAGGTGGTTATATCACCTAGTGGAGCATCTTCCTCAAGGGCATTTAATATAATCTTGTCTATAGCTGAATAATTCATCGTATAAATCACCATTCCTTTTTTTAAGCTCTTCAATAACCAGCAAATGATTATCAAGCTGACTATTTTTCTTTGAATTATTTTCATAAGAAGAAGCCTTTGCTAAACTCTTTTTGTCTATTTCAAAGTTAATTTTATCAGCAGCTCTTTTAGAAAATACCAGTGCTTCTAAAAGAGAATTGCTGGCAAGTCTATTACTGCCATGAACTCCAGTGCAGGAGCTTTCTCCTACAGCGTATAAATCTTTCATGGAGGTTTCGGAGTTATGGTTCACTTTTATACCTCCCATGAAATAGTGCTGAGCAGGGGATACAGGTATGGGTGCTTCAGTTATATCTATTCCATGCAGCAAACACTCGTTATATATCATGGGAAATCTTTTTTTAATATAGGTTTTGCCCATAAAGGAAATATCTAAAAAAACATAAGGGATACCTGTCTTTACAATTTCTTTATTAATTGCTTTTGCTACCACATCTCTGGGAAGGAGTTCATCAATAAATCTTTCGCCTTTTGAGTTAAAAAGCTTACCCCCTTCACCTCTGACAGATTCAGATATAAGAAATCTTCTGCTGTCGCTGCTTTCATCGTATAGTGCAGTAGGATGAAATTGAATATATCCAACATCTTTTAAGGCTATATTATGAGCTAAGGCTAAAGCTATAGAATCTCCAGTAAGAGTTCTCTGATTAGTGGAGTTTTTAAACAAACCTCCAATTCCTCCGGTAGCAAGTATAGCAACCTTAGAATATATGTTAAAGTTTAAATTTTCTGCTCTTAAAATAGCACCACAGACTTTATTATTCTCAGAGATTATATCTATGAGAGCAGTGTGCTGAAGAATGGTTATATTGCTTGAATTTTTAACGTTCTTAAGCAAGGTTTCAACTACAGTTTTACCGGTGCTGTCGCTGCAGTGAACTATTCTATTTACTCGGTGAGCACCTTCTCTTGTATATTCTAAGCTGCCATCTTTTTTATCGAAAGGAGTTTCTAAAGCTATTAAATTATCTATGTTTTCCCTAGATTCTTTACACAAAATCTCTACTGATTTTATATCATTTTTATAGTTTCCTGCCTTCATGGTATCTTGTACAAATAAATCTATATCTTCATGGTCTAGAGCAGTGGAAATACCACCTTGAGCAAGATAGGAATTACTTTCTCTAACATGACTTTTGGTAACCATAATTATATTTAGGTCTTCTCTTAGATTTAAAGCACAGTATAGAGCAGAAGCCCCTGTGCCTACGATTAGGACATCACAGCTAAGGTCATTTAGATTAGCACGCATATTCATGCATATTAGTCAAAGCTTTTAAAGCCCTAACCCGTATCTCCTCATCTATTTCAATTGAGCCTTCCATATTAATCAGAGAAGAATGGATATCCTCAAGTCTTGTTTTTTTCATGTTTACACAAGTCATGGTTTTTCCTGGTATATAGAAATTTTTATCAGGGTTTCTTTTATTTAATTCATGGAGAATTCCTTGCTCCGTTACTATGATAAAGTCTTTTATTTCGGATTTTGTGGCATAATCCAGTATTTCACCAGTGCTGCCTATAAAGTCCGCCAAATCTCTCACTTCTTTTTCGCATTCTGGATGAACTAGGGTTTTTGCATCAGGTTTAATTGCCTTTATTTCTAATATGCTTTGTGGATTAACTTTTTTATGAGTTATACAAAAGCCGTTCCAGAGAATAAATTTTTTTTCTGGAAGCTGCTCTGCAATGAAAGAGCCTAAATTTTTATCTGGAAGAAATATTATTTCAGACTTATCTATTTTTTTTAAAATCTTAAGAGCGTTAGAGGAGGTCACAGTTATATCACATTCAGCTTTTACTTCAGTGCTGGAATTGATATAACAAACCACAGCGGCATTGGGATGCGCCTGCTTTAATTTAATAAGTTCATCTGAATCAGCCATATCAGCCATAGGGCATCCGGCATCCCAAGCAGGGAGAAGGATAGTCTTTTCGGGAGATAGTATTTTAGCACTTTCAGCCATAAATTTTACTCCGCAAAATACTATAAGCTGATTTGGAGAATCTTTAGCTATCTTACTTAAATAATAAGAGTCGCCAACGTAATCTGCTATTTCCTGTACTTCAGGTCTTTGATAGTAATGTGCCAATATAAGTGCATTCTTTTCTTCTTTTAGTTTTAATATTTCATCTGCTAACAACATGCAATCACTTCCATTATCTTTATAGTGTTTTACAAGTGTATATACACTTGTAAAAAGTATAACATCAAAGTAAAAGCATATCAATAAGCTTTTAAGGTATATTAATTCCTTATTATTCTAAGAATTCCACCAAAAAGTAAACCGAGACCCAGCAGAGCAATAGGAACGTAGAAAAGTACACTTACTACAGTGAAATTAAAAAATATTGAGTAAAGCGCTGGTATAAGCAATATGATTCCTACGGGTATAAGCACATAGGGTTTTTTAAATACTCTTCTCATAAAAAACTCATCTTTAAATTTGTTATTTTCCTGTTCCTTGAAGGTTGTTTCTTTATTATCCATAATTAGCCTCGCTTTTTCTTAATTAGGGTAATGAATTTATGGGCATATTTATTTTTTTCATCTACAATTCCATTTTCTTCATTAATAATTTGCCAATCATTCATATCAATATTAGGTAAATATACGCTGCCTTCAAAATTTCCTTCTACTAGAGTTAAATATATTTTTTCAACATATGGGAAAAGAAGCTCAAAGATTTCACCGCCACCTATAAGATAATATTCCTCCTTTGAGTTTATGTAAGGAGTAAGCTCGTCAACATTATGTAGGATAACCACATTTTCGTCTTGAATGTGTAAATTAGCATTTCTAGTAAGTATTACGTGCTTTCGCCCTGGCAGAACTTTTTTTAAGGATTCAAAGGTTTTTCTGCCCATTATCATGGTTTTACTGCCAGAAGAGGTTATATCCTTAAATTTTTTTAAGTCATTTGGAAGATGCCAAGGCAGAGAATTATCTCTGCCTATAAGATTATTTGAATCTGTTGCTACAATAATACCAAGCATTATACCGATACCTCCATTTTTATTGCATCATGATGTTTGTAATCAATTAATTTTATATCATCTATTGTGAAATCATAAAAATTATTTATCTCATGATTAATCCAAAGCTTTGGAGCAGCATAAGCTTGAGCTTCTCTTGTGAGCTGGAGCTTCATGCCTTCTACTTGATTTTCATATATGTGAGCGTTGTTTATTACATGAGTGAATATGCCTGGCTTATAACCAGTTACTTTGGCAATTAAATGAACTAATACTGCATATTGAGTCATGTTAAAGGGGATTCCCAAAGGAACGTCACCTGAACGCTGGACAAGCATGCAGTTAAGTTTATCGTCTAATACGTCCCACATAGTTAAAAATGCGCAAGGGTAAAGAGCACCTCCCTGAAGATGCTCATCTTGCCATAAGCTCATAACATGTCTTCTGCCCTGAGGGTTGTTTTTAATTCCTTCTATTAAATTATCGATAAGATTGTATTTTTTTACTATCCACCCATAGGCGGTTCCTATGCTTCCGTCTTCCAGCATCCATTCATCCCAAATATGCACATTTTGCTGTTGAAGAAGCTTTACATCATTGGATTGATCCTTGTATATCCATAGCAGCTCTTTCACAGCTGTCTTGAAAGCTACAAATTTAGTCGTCAGTATTGGAAATTCCTTTTCAAGATTGAATTGAAATATTTTATGAGGAAGCTTGTATGTAGGCATACCAGTTCTATTTTCAGTCTCGTAACAACCATTGTCTAATATATCTCTAACTACGGCTAGATATTGTTTATCAGCAGTATTCAAAAAAATTCCTCCTTGATATAAATGTTTTATAATCAGGCTATATTTTAAAAGGATGTTGATAAAGGCGTTTTTCGCAATGGCATGGTTTCTTTCAGAACCCATGGGATGGACTCTAAGGGCTACTTTGTTATAATTGGCTACCAATTTTAATACGCCGTCCATGGCGCTAAAATTGCTTTGCCCGTCCTGGGCAAAATTACGCCAATTATAAGTCTCAATCCCTAAGAGTTCCTAGAACTCAAACGATAATATCAACATTTTAAAACATAGCCTCCCGAACTGAGGCCACTGAAAAAGTCCCCATATTTTTTGCACAAATTGTTTGGTAAAATAAGTAAGGCGTCAGAAGGCCTTCTAATAGCCTTGTAACAACTTTTTAGACATAAATCACCTGCGAAAATATACAAATATATCTAAATTAGTAATATTTTTTAGTTTTTCAGTGGCCTCCCCGAACTAAAGGAAGTTTTAAATCAGCGAAAAATCAACACTGATTTAAAGCAGAACCTATAATTATTATATAATAACACACCAATATATAAAAAGCATAAATTCCTAAAAAATTCTTTAGATTAGCTTATAATACAAATTTGAAGATTTATATGTGGTATAATAATCTCATAAATTAACCTTGTTTTTTTAAAAGAGATTAAATTACTGCAATTATAATTATGAAATTTAAAAGGAATGATTTTATGCAATCAGATAGATATAAATTAGAAAATTTTAAAACTATGGGAAAGATGTTCTACAGCAAAAGAGAGCTGGAAAGAGCATTAGAAATGTATGAAAAGGCCTATGCCATGCAAAATGGAAAGTCAGATGGTGAGCTGCTCATAGACATGGCGCTTCTATATGACGAGATGGAAGATGTAAAAAATGCGGAAGCTAAATATAAGGAAGTTATTAAATTAAACCATAATGATGCTAGGGCTTATTATGGTCTAGGAATAATATATGATGAAAGAAAGGATTATAAAAAAGCTGTAGAATATTATGAAAAGGCTATAGAATTAAATCCTAATTATAATAAGGCCTACTTTTTTGCAGCCAATGCTTACATCGATTTAGAAAATTACGGAAAAGCTGAAAAATATTTTAAAAAGGTGCTTGAATTAGACGAAGATGATTTTTGGAGCTACATAAATTTAGGCTCAATGTATGAGGAGCAGAATTGCTATATCAAGGCTTACAAGATGTTTAAGGAAGCTCTTAGAGTAGATCCATATGATTATATTGCTTTATTTAATATGGCTGTGGTCTGCAGAAAAATTAGCAATGAGGAAGAAGCTAAAAAGTATTACAGGATGTCCATAAATGAAAATAACAAATATCCATATAGCTATTTAAATTTATCCATAATATATAAAGAGAACGAGGAATATGTGAAAGCTGTTGAAATCATAAGCAGCGGGATAAAAAGTAATCCAGAAGAAGGATTCCTTTATTATAATAGAGCTTGTTTCTATGTTTATATTGGTAAATTTGATGAAGCTGTAAATGACTTAAAGATAGCTGTAAAAAATTATTCGGGATTTAAAAAGTGTATTAAGGAAGATGATGAACTGCTAATTCTTAAAGATCATCCAGGCTATGATGAAATATTTGATTGATTATTCGAGTATAGAATATCTTCAGTTACTAATAATATTATTGTTATATTAATTGGAGGTGATACTGTGTCAAATAGTTTTCCAGGAGAAAATTTTCCTAAAGGGTTTCCGCTTCAAAAACAGGATTCGGAACCAGGTATAGAAAGTGTTATGAAGCCTAAACCCATATTTGAAGATCCTGAATATGGAGTAACAGATGGTAAATTAAAAGGGAAGGTTGCTATAATCACCGGAGGAGATAGCGGAATAGGAAGAGCTGTTGCAGTGGCTTTTGCTAAAGAAGGGGCAGACATAGTAATAGTATATTTGAATGAAGACAGCGATGCAAATGAAACCAAAAATTTTGTAGATAAGAAATGTAAGAAGTGTACTTTAATAAAAGGCGATATTGGAGACGAGCAGTTTTGTATAGATGTGGTTAATAAAACCATGCAGGAGTTTGGAAGAATTGATATAGTGGTTAATAACGCAGCTGAACAGCATCCAGCTAAGGCATTAGAAGATATAACAGCTGAGCAGCTTGAAAAAACCTTTAAAACTAATGTGTTTGCCATGTTTTATCTAACTAAGGCTGCTCTTTTCCATATGAAGGCTGGAGCTTCAATAATAAATACTTCCTCAATAACAGCTTTTAAAGGAAGTCAGGACTTATTAGATTATTCTTCTACAAAAGGAGCTATTTCTGCTTTTACCAGATCTCTATCCACCAATTTAGCTTCTAGAAATATAAGAGTAAATGCTGTGGCACCAGGACCTATATGGACACCTCTTATACCATCTACCTTTCAGGCGGAAGACAGTGCTAAATTCGGAGCGGATACTCCTTTAGGAAGAGCTGGGCAGCCAGTGGAAGTTGCAGGAGCCTATGTATACTTAGCTTCAGCGGATGCCTCCTATGTAACTGGTCAAACCATACATGTAAATGGTGGAACTATAATTAATGGATAGATATAAATATTGTTGAAAGGACTATGTTTTTTGGCATAGTCTTTTTAATTGTTATTTAATTTGATATAATCTTAAATATACTAATTTTAGGCAGGGAGGATATAAAATGGATTATTCATGGAGTTTGAAGGAACTTTACTCATCTTTTGAAGGTGAAGATTTTAAAAGTGATATGAAAGCCTGCGATGCTTTTATAGAAGAATATAAAAACTGGGTAGACGATATTACTTCGGATTATTCTAACGTTAAAGAAAAATTAGAAAAGTACATAGAGATTAACAGCAGAGGAAATGCTCTATTGTTTAAATTATATGCATTCTCAGAGCTTACCCTGAGTGTGGATACAAAAAATGAAGCTGCATTAAAAAGCTCAGAGGTTTTGCAAAGCAAATCTGCTTCTATGGCAGAGTGGGAAGCAAAACTCAATAAATGGATAGGAAAGATGCCTAATATAGCAGAAGTTATAAGTTCTTCTGATAAGTTGAAGAAATTCAGTTTTCACTTTGAAGAGATTGTAGAAAACAGTAAGCATATCCTTAGTGATAAAGAAGAATCTGTAATAGCTCAAATGAGAAATACAGGCTCAAACTCCTGGAGTAAGTTGAAGGATCTTTTAACTTCTAACTTAAGAGTAGATATTGAGCTAAAGGGTAAAAAGGAAGAATTGCCGCTTACAGTTGTAAGAAATTTGGCCTATGACGCAGATGTAAAGGTAAGAAAAACTGCTTATGAGGCAGAGTTAAAATCATATTCTAAGATTGAAGATTCTGTGGCAGCTTGCTTAAATGGCATAAAAGGTGAAGTTATAACAGTAGCTAAGCTTAGAGGTTATGAGTCGCCACTTCACGAGACTTTGGCAAAGTCTAGAATGGATAAGGAAACCTTGGATGCTATGCTGGAGGCAATGAAAGAAAGCCTTCCCGCTTTCAGAAAATATTATAAGAGAAAAGGTGAACTTTTAGGACATAAAAATGGGCTTCCTTTCTACGAACTATTCGCTCCAGTAGTTAAATCTGATAAGAAGATACCTTATGAGGAAGGTCAAAAATTTGTTATAGATAACTTCAGAACTTTTAGCGATAAGCTTGCAGATTTTGCTAAGAAGGCTATAGATAAGAGATGGATAGATGTAAAGCCAAGAGAAGGAAAAGTAGGCGGTGCCTTCTGTGAAAACATAATACCTATAGGTGAAAGCAGAATAATGCTTAACTACGGAGATAATTTTACAGATGTAGTTACTATGTCCCATGAGCTTGGACATGGATACCACGGTGATTGCTTAAAGGAAGAAAATATACTAAATACCAACTATCCAATGCCTTTGGCTGAAACAGCATCAACCTTTTGTGAAACTATAGTTAAAAAAGCAGCTATAAAAAGTTCAGGTAAAGAAGAAGCTTTTTCAATACTGGAAACAGAAATAAGTGACTGCGGACAGGTAATAGTGGATATCTACAGCAGATTTTTATTTGAAAGCAAGGTATTTGAATTAAGAAAAGAAAGTTCAATGAATGCAAAGAAGCTTAAGGAAATAATGATAGAAGCTCAGAAGGAATCCTATGGAGATGGATTAGACGAGAATTATCTTCATCCATATATGTGGGCGTGTAAGCCTCATTACTACTATGCATCTACTAATTTCTACAACTTCCCGTATGCTTTTGGCCAGCTTTTTGCTAAAGGTTTATATGCAGAATACCTAAAAAGAGGAGAAGATTTTGTTAAACAATATGATGAACTTCTTAAGGTAACTGGAAAAGCCAAAATAGCAGATGTAACAAAGCTTATGGGGATAGACGTTCATAGTGTTGACTTCTGGAGAAGCTCTTTAAAGATAATAGAGGAAGATATAAATGAATTCTTAGAATTAAGCAAAGAATTTTAGAGTATAATATTAAACAAAAGCTATCAATATCCAAGTTATCTTCAACTAACGAAGAAACTTGGATATTTTATCTAAGAGAAATTGTATATTTTCTGCTATAAGCTTATGTCCTAAGGCGTTTGGATGTATACCATCAGTATATAAATCTTCAGCCAAGGAATCCCTTTTTATAAAAACTTTATATAAATCAATGAATAATATATTTTTTGAAACAGATAAATCCTTCAGCATAGAATTTAGTTTATTTAATTTATTATTTACTAATTCATAGTCTATACTGTCATCCCAATATTTCTTAGCGAGAATGGGAATCGTAGGTATAGGGGACCCTATAATGGGTATATATTTATTTTTAATACAATCTGTTGCAAGCAGAGATATATTTTCAAAAACATACTTTGTAGATCTGCCCATAAGAAAATCGTTAGTACCAGCTAGTATTATGCAGTACTCTGCGTTTAAAGTTAAAACATCTCGCCATAATCTTTCCAGCATAGAGGCTGTAGTATCTCCATTTATACCTTTATTTATTAAAGCATATCTATCAAGAGAATTTAAAATACTCACCCAGCACTCATAATTCTTAACTCCAAAACCTCTAGTTATGCTGTCTCCTAAACAAATTACTGACATAGTATCATCTCCATAAGATATTAATATGTAAATTATAATAGCATATTCTTAGGGAGCTTTAAATATATATAGTGTGAGAGTTAAAGAAATATTGACATGGGAACATTTGTTCGTTATAATTGATTTATGCAGAAACGATAAGATATAAATCATAATTTGCCATTAATAAAAAGGGGTGTTTTAAATGACAAAAAAAGATGGATTATTTGTAAAGATCAATTACGGAAATCTTAAAGGTATAAATGATAAGCAAAAGCAGGAAAATATAAATAAAAATAGAGAGCTGAAAAAGTTTTTATATTGTGCTGGAGTGCTTAATAAAAATGGAGGAACTATGATATTTAGGGCTGACAATATAGATGAGGCAAATTACATAGTAAGCAATAATCCTTTTGTGCATTGTGAAGCATATAAATATGAAATATTAAATAATAACGTAATAAAACTAACCATGTAAGATGCATCACTTTTCATATTATATACATTATTTACGTCAATTGTTTTGTGTTAAATATATTTATTTGATTATATGTTAATATGTTACAATGTGATATAATTAAAATAATTATGGTTATTCTGGAGAAGTGATGTAAATGGAGCTTATAAATAACAGATATAGAGTTATAAAAATCCTATCTGATGATTATTATATCACTAGGTATCTTGTGTGCGACGTATTAAATAAAGCTGAAAAACTTTGCATAAATATTATAAATAAGGATTATGTTTCTGAAAAATTTATAAAATTTTTAAAAGAAGATTTTATTCGACTAAAAGCTGCAAATGGAAGAGGAATAGTAAGCATATATGATTTTGGCATAATAACTAACATAGATAACTCTAAAACTGACGAGCTAATATACTACTACTCTTCTGAGTATTTCGAAGGAAATAGGGAATTAAATGACTATTATAATATAATTTCTAATGATGATAAGCTGGATATGTTCAGTCAAATATGCAGTACCATAAATACTTTGTATTTAAAGGGATATTTTTACGATGATATAAGAATAGAGGATATATATATTAATAATAAAGATGGTAATTATATATATAAAATAAAGGATATAGTATCTTTTTCCCTTTATAAATACAAAAGCGGTAAGATGTATGAGCGGTTAAAATATACTAAATTAGAATATACAACGAATTATTTAAAGGAAGAAATACAGGCTTTAAGTAATTTGTTTTTTAAAATATTCGATAAGGATATAAAGTTAAATAATGATGATAGAATAAACTCTATACATAATTATATTGAAAAAGCTCACAAATATGGTGAGAATATAGATATTTTTAGTTTAATACATAATATAGAAAATGCTTCGAATAAAAAAATCCCTGCATTTTATATTGATGAAATAAATAAATTAAATATAAAGCACGAGATTATAGGAAGAGAGAATATAAAAAAATATGTATTTGAAAAATATAAGAATATCATAGCTAGAAAAAATAGAGGCAGTGTAATAGGAATACATGGGGAAACCGGTATCGGAAAAACTAGGGTTTTACAAGAAATAATTCATTTATTTAAGCTAGAAGGCTGTAATGTATTCCAGGATGGATTTCAGAAAAATATTGGTGTTAATAGTAACCTTTTAAATATAATAAAGAGAATGATCGGCGAACTTGAAGAAGAGAAGGTTAATAAGTATAAAAAGCAATGGGAACATATAATTTCTAAGGACGCGCAAGATGACAAGGAATATTTTGATTTAATAATGCATGAAAAAATGGAGAAATATAAAATAATAAATAGATTTTCCAGTATGGCAGCAGAACTTTCTAGGATTAAGCCTATAGTATTTGTTATAGATGATATTAATTCTTTCAATGAAATTTATATGGACATAATAGAGTATCTTTTTTCAGAGGATGGTATAGATATACTTATCCTGTTTTCTTATGATGACAAATGTTTATTATATGATAATAAATTTATTAAATTTCATAATAGTATGATGAAAAATGAAAATTATACTGAAATAAAGCTTTGCGAATTAAATTTGGAAGATTCTATTGAGATGCTAACAAGCATATTAAATGCTCCATATGACCTTAATAATCTTGGAAGCAGGATACATTCTGTAACCTATGGCAATCCTCTTTTTATAGAAGAAGTAGTAAAAAATTTATTTTTAACAAAAGAGATATACATAAATAAACATAATGGCATATGGTCAACTGATCATGATAAAGTTATGGAAATTCACATACCTACGGATATGGAACAAGCTACCTGGAATCAAATAAAAGAAATAGATTCTAAGGACTACGAAATATTAAAAAATATATCTCTATTTAAAGCAGATGTGAACATAGATATAATAGAAAAAATAAAAGGAATAGATAAAGCTTATGTAAAGAGTATGCTAGAGAATTATGTGAGTAAAGGGATTATAGTTAAAAGAACAGATGAGGAAATTTATTACGATTTTCACAACAAAATTTTAAAAAAGTTGATATATAGAAAACTAGAAAAAGAAGAGAAAAAGAACAAGCATCTATTCGTAGCTGATGCGCTTAAGGATTATACGAGTAATTCTTCTAATGAATATTTAGATGAGCTTATTTTTCATATGGAGATGAGTGAGCAATATGGAAATGTAGTAGATTTTTGCTTGCGGTATGCTGCTCAATTTGAAGCGGAGAATATGGTGGATGCTGCAATTAAATATTTAAAAAAAGCGGTAGAGGCAGTAGAGAGGGAAAACAAGGATTCAAGGCTGGGGGATATACTAATAAGGCTGGGTAAGTTATATAAAATTCAGGGAGATGTTGAAAAGTCTATTTCCTGCTATGAGAAAAGCTATGAAATTGCTCAGAATTTTAATATGGAAGAATTAAAAATAAAGGCTTTGATTAAAATTGGAAATTTTGCTTTTAATAAAAAAGAAATGGGTAAATGCGAAAAATGCATAAAGAATATAGATGAGTTGAATAAAAAGGTTAGCTCCGAAAAATTTACATTAGATTCTAATTTATTGAAGCTTAGATTATATGACTTGAGACAGGAATATGATGCGTTATTTAAGTTATGCATGGAAAGTATAGAGCTATGTGGGGAAAAACATTTTAAATATAAAGGGAAATTATATTCATTTTTAGGAAACTTAAACTTTGATAAAGATAATGTAGAAGAGGCAATGAAAAACTATGAGGAAAGCATTAAGTATTTTGAAAAAGCTAAAGATTTTAAGGGTACGATAGGGCCTCTAAATAGCATAGGAATAATATGGATAGAATCTTATCAGGACGAGGCTAAATCCATGGAATGCTTTCTTAAAGTAAAAGAAATCACAGAAAAAAATAATTATTATGAATCTAATGTAGTTGCTTTGGCCAATATAGGTGAAAATTATTTATGTATGCTTAAGTATGAAGATGCTCTGAAGCATTTTAAGGATGGGTTAGAAAAATCAAAAAAAATATATATGGAAGGCGCAGTATTTTATAATTATATTTATATGACTGTAACCCTTTCTAGATTGCAAGACTATAAAAATGCATTAAAGCTTTTAAAAATAACTAATGAAGAGCTTATACAGCACCCTGAGCAGGGAAGTACATTGATGGATTATTATGCTGGTATGGCAGAAATTATGCTCACTATGGGTAAAATTGATAAGGCAAGAGAGCTGATTAAAAAGGCCATAGAAAGATCAGTTGTAGATAACTCCATAAGCAAGTGGAATATGAAATTTATTAGAGAAAAGATCAATTTAATGAGCCTTGATAACGGAGATATTATTCCATTGGTGCTTAGTATAAAAGAAATTATAAACGGAGTATCTATGAAAGATAATAGAACTAACATGATATTAGAGTTTTCAGAGATACTTTTAAAAAAGGGGTACTATAACGAAGCAGCAGAGATAATGGCATTTCAAACTGAAGAAATACAACTGGATAGATTAAAGATTAGAAAGCTTTATGTGGAAGCGCTTATAGGAGAATGGGGAGAAAGATATGATAGATTAATTAATGCATTAGCCTTGACTAAAAGCTGCGATGACAAAGAGATGAAATGGAAAATTTGCTTTGAAATCGGAAATTACTATTATTCTATAGGTGAGCACTTTTATGCAGTAAATTATTATTTTCAATCTGCTGAGACTATAAAAATCTTAACTGAAAGTGTAGAAGGTCAATATAAAATAGATTATTTTAATTTTAATCATATGTATGAGCCTTTTTCTAAGCTAATAGAAATTAGTAATATATATAATGAAAAAGAATATAATGAGGATTGTAACAAAATAGCATTGGACGAGGCAGCATTAAAAAATCTTTTTATGTATGAAAATTTAAAAACCATATTTAGCAATCCTAAGTTTATAAAATCTGCACAGGACATTTTTGATTATACTCACAGTATAAAAGCTAAGGATAAAAAATATATATTGAGAAATTTATGCAATGATATGATATATAATTTAGCAATGATAGTTGAATACGTGGCTAGGGAAATACTTGCTAAGAATGCCTACATTATCCTTGAAGAATATAAAAAAGAAGTAAAGGTGCTAGCCGGAAATGAAATAAGTTTTGATAAATTTGTAAATAAGCCGGCTATAGATAATGTTAGAAGCAGTAAGAAAACATTTTTTACAATGGATTTAAATTATAGTGAAAATAGTGAGGATACCAATGCAAAGGATGTAGTAATGTGTATACCTGTAACTCAAAAATTAAAGATAGATCATATAGCTGTAAGTGAAGAGAAGAGAGAACATTTAAGAGATAGAAAACAAATATTAGGATACCTATATATAGAAGCAGATAGAGTTTTAAATAACTTAAATCAGCATACTATTAATAAGGTTTATGATGTATTACCTCTGGCTGCTTTATTAATTGAAAAATATCAATTGCAAATAAGCTCCTCCATTGACAGACTTACAGGTGCATTGACAAGGAAAAGCTTAGAAGATGTACTTGAAGAACAATATTACGACTGTAAAAACAATGGAAATATATTTTCTATAATAATGTTTGATATGGATCATTTCAAAAGCATAAATGATAAATATGGGCATCAAAATGGTGATGATGTACTTCAAAAAGTAGGAGCAATAATTAGTGATAATATAAGAAAAATAGATTATTTTGGTAGATACGGCGGAGAAGAATTTATAATAGTGCTTCCAGATACTAATTTGCAGGGTGCTGAGGCAGCTGCTGAAAAATTGAGACTTAAAATCGAAGGAGCTAGACTTCTTGGAGAAAAAATGAATGTTACTGTAAGTATGGGAGTGAGCAGCTGTTTTCAAGCTTCTTCTATAAAAGAATTAGTAGAGAGGGCGGATAAATCTTTATATCTTGCTAAGAAGCTTGGAAGAAACAGAGTGCAGGTGTGGCAGGAAGAATTTAATGAAAAAATTGATACCTCAAATAAACTTACAGGTATAATTACAGGGAATGATGTTCAAGATTATAGAAATGTATCTGTAATCGTGGAACTGATTGAATTATTAAAAAATAAGGGTATGAAAGAAGACAAGATATATAGTTTTCTTGGACGAATAATTGAAATAACGGAGGCTCAGCAAGGAAGTTTTATTGTTATAAAAGATGGAAGAATAAAAGAGACTTTTGGGAGAAAGATATTTACTGAGGGATGGCAAAGATGTATCTATAATGAAGAAATTATAGATGAAATATTAAAAACGGGAAAAGGAAGATGTCTAATAGACTGGGATGGTATATATGATTATGATAGCATGAAAGGAATTCCGGATTGGAAATCCATACTTATAAGTCCCATAATAAATAATGGGGAAGTAAGAGGGATCATATATCTTAGTGTATCTTCAAAAACTAAAGAATTTGAAGCAGAAGATCTAAACTATGTAGGAATGCTGGCACAAATAATGATCTCTATAATTTAATATTAGACTATGTTTTAAAAGAATGTTGATAAATAATATGAGTCCTAGGTATGGTTTTTTCAAAATCCACGCCTGGGACTCAAAATATATTATTCGCATTTTAAAACATAGCCTTTCGCATTATATGAAGTTTTAAATGGTGCCATTTTTACACTTAAATAAAACCAACATTAATTTAAAAGTGATGCCATGGTATCTTCGTCAGTAAAAGCTGTACCTAAAAGCACTCTTGTAAAGTCATTTATATTTTCAAGATTTTTGATTTTTATATGTGAAGCAATGAAATCTCTACCTTTAGAATTTATTAAGTTGGTAAATAAGCAATATAAGAATGATGTTGGAACTGTATTTATATCAGCAAAGTCTAAAACAACATTTTTATCGATAGAATTCTCAATATAATTTCTTAGTAATATAGCATCCTCACACTCAAAGTTCGTTCCAATAATTTCCTTAACTTTAATTGCCTCCATGTAACTTCACTCCTTAAAATAATATTTTAATATTTATTATGGCAATGAAAGATTGTTTACTTTCTATATATAATATAACAAAACCATAAAAGATTGTCAAGTATTTAACAAAGTAATTTGCAAAATAAATGCTGTTTTAATACAGAGCTATACTTATATTAAAACAGCATTTCCAACTTGGCTTAAATGTAGATATATCATTGCTTAAACGAGATTGTTATAATTATCACAGACTAATAAATTTGATAAAACTAGCAATGTAAACGGTATAAAAACAGGGAAGATAAGAAAAAAATAAATTAAAAAATGTTATAAATTTAACAAATGCATACTTAAATCCATAATTTCTTTTGTATTTAATGAATTAAAAATTGATATTTTACCTTCTGTATTTTTAGAGCTTAATAGTGCACGCTTTGAAAGCAATCTTTTTAATTGATAGGATGTACCATAGCTTCCATCTATTATAGCTACTTCCTCTCCAACTAATTTGAGCAATTCTTTTTTTATAAAAGGATAATGCGTGCATCCAAGTACTATTGAAGCTATAGGAGTACTAAGATGATCATTAAGAATATTACATAAGTAGGTATTTATTTTTTTACCAGAGGTTTCACCCTCTTCTACTAGTTCAGCTAGTCCAGCACAAGGTACAGGGATTATATCAGAATGCTTTCCGTATCTTATCATAAGGCTATTAAATTTCTTTTCCGCTAATGTAACAGGGGTAGCCATCACTAAAATTTTACCATCCTTGTTTAATTCCACAGCTGGCTTTAATGCTGGTTCTATTCCTATAATGGGAATTTCACTATAGAAATCTCTAAGATCGTCTATGGCTGCACTGGTGGCAGTGTTGCAAGCTACGACTATAGCTTTAACCTGCTTCTTTAACAAAAATTCTGCAGCTGCAAAAGAAAGATCTCTAATTTCATCTATTGATTTTACTCCATAAGGAGCGTTTAATGAATCTCCAAAATAAATGAAATCTTCTGCGGGCATAAGTTCTTTAGCCGCCTTTAAAACACTCAAGCCGCCTACACCAGAGTCAAAAAAGCCTATAGCGGCCTCTGGGTTTAGATATGTCATATACATCACTCCAAATTATAAAATGTTTTACATAAGAAAATTAGCAATTACATTTTAACATATTATTAAGTCATATACATGATATTAAATCAAAAATATATTAACTAAATAAGCATAAAACTAAATTAAATGTCAAAAAGTAAACGTTTATAGCTGATAAAATAATAATAATAGTAAAAAGTATTGAATTATAAAAAAATATATAATATAGAATGTATAATGATTGAGAAAGATCATATATGGATGTATTTACTGTGAGAGCTTATTTTTATTGATTTTATTTAGTTTATATCCATAGTTCTCACTTATATATAATTATGTGAAAGGGGTACAAAGATGAGTAACTTGACTGAGATTTTTGGTTCGTATGTTTTTAATGATGCTGAAATGAAGGAACGCCTTCCAAAAGCAACCTACAAAGCTTTAAAGAAAACAATAGAAAAGGGAGCACCACTTACATTAGAGGTAGCAGATGTAGTAGCTGCTGCTATGCGAGATTGGGCAGTGGAGAAAGGGGTTACACACTTCACTCATTGGTTCCAACCATTAACTGGAATAACTGCTGAAAAACATGATTCTTTTATAGCACCAACTGGGGATGGAAAAGTTATACTTGAATTTTCAGGAAAAGAATTAATAAAAGGAGAGCCAGATGCATCTTCATTTCCATCAGGCGGAATAAGAGCTACTTGTGCTGCTAGAGGATATACTGCATGGGATTGCACTTCACCAGCTTTTATTAAAGATGGTACATTATGCATACCAACAGCTTTCTGTTCATATACAGGAGAGGCTCTTGATACAAAGACTCCTCTATTGCGTTCAATGGAAGCTTTATCCAAGGAAGCTGTAAGAGTTTTGAAGGCACTAGGAAATACTACTGCTAAGAAGGTTATTACAACAGTAGGACCTGAGCAGGAATATTTTATAGTTGATAAAAAGTTATATGAAAAGCGTAAAGATTTAATATATACTGGAAGAACATTATTTGGAGCAAAACCTCCAAAAGGACAGGAGTTAGAAGATCATTATTTTGGTGTAATTAAAGAAAGAGTTTCTGCTTTCATGAAGGAAGCAGATGAAGAGTTATGGAAATTAGGTGTACCGGCAAAAACTAAACATAACGAAGTTGCACCAGCTCAGCATGAGTTAGCTCCTATCTTTGGAACTACTAATGTAGCAACTGACCAGAACCATCTTGCAATGGAAATAATGAAGAAAGTTGCATTAAGACATGGTCTTGTTTGTCTTCTTCATGAAAAGCCATTTGCAGGAATAAATGGATCAGGTAAACACAATAACTGGTCTATGTCAACTGATGATGGTGTTAATCTTCTTGATCCAGGTGCTACACCACATGAAAATACTCAATTCTTAGTATTCTTATGTGCTGTAATTAAAGCTGTTGATGAATATGCAGATTTGCTAAGAGTATCCGCTGCTAATGCTGGTAATGATCATAGACTTGGAGCAAATGAAGCACCTCCAGCTATAATCTCAATATTCCTTGGAGAACAATTAGAGGATATATTTGAACAGTTAGCAGATGGAAAAGCAGTAAGTTCAAAAACTGTGTCTGAATTATTATTAGGAGTATCAACTCTTCCAGCACTTGTAAAAGATGCAACTGATAGAAACAGAACTTCTCCATTTGCATTCACTGGAAATAAGTTTGAATTTAGAATGGCTCCTTCTTCAGCATCCATTGCTGCTCCAAACTACACTTTGAATACAATAGTTGCTGAGGAATTAAGCGAAATAGCTGATAAACTTGAAGCAGCTTCAGACGTAGATGCAGAAGTACAAGCTATATTAACAGATATAGCTAAAAACCATAAAAAGGTTGTATTTAATGGAAATGGATATTCAGATGAATGGGTAGCTGAGGCTGAAAAGAGAGGCCTTCCAAATATAAAAACTACAGTAGAAGCTACAAAAGCATTAATTGCAGAGAAAAATGTAGCTGTTATGGCAAAGCACAATATATTTAGTGAAATAGAAATGCATGCTAGATATGAAGTTTCATTAGAAAACTACAGCAAGGCTATAAATATAGAGGCTTTAACTGCAGCAGAAATGGTAAAGGTTCAAATATTACCAGCTGTTATTAAATTCGCTACAGGCTTAGCAGCATCAATAAATACAATCAAAGCAACAGGAGTTGCAGCAGACTTAACTGTTCAGACTGAACTTTTAACTGAGGTTTCAGCTTTGGCTGCAGAATTAAAAGCTAAAGTATCTGATCTTGAGACAGCAACTGAAAATGCTGCTGGACTTGAAGAGGCTTATGCTCAAGCAGAAGCTTACAGATTTGATGTATTTGAAAAAATGGGAGAAGTTAGAGAAGTGGCAGACAAGTTAGAAACTTTAGTTGATAAAGAATTGTGGCCATTCCCAACTTACGGAGAATTATTATTTAACGTTTAATATACAAAATAAAAGACCTGGCTTTGGCTGGGTCTTTTTTTATAGTCATTAAAAAATATGTTTGTTTTTAACGCTTTATGAAGGAATGAGAATTATAAGTATGTATTACTATATTTACCAAATTTAAAAACTAATATTCCCTAAAGGCTTAAAATAATATATAATGTTTTTATGATATATGTAGGAGTGAAAAGGATGGTAGGGAGTACAAAGGTTAATACTATTAAGCAAAACGCCAGAATGAAGCAATTTATAGGATGGACAACGGCAGTGGTTTTTCCTATTGCTATACTAGGAACAGAAAAATCCTATATTCCGCCAATAGCAGCATTAATAATTTATTGGATATTTGGGGGCATAGTAGTAAGAAATATGCTAAGTAATAAGTTGCCCTACTTGGAGATGAGGATTAAAGGCGCTAAGAGAGAATTGATTATTACGCTTATAATTACGTTGGCAGCAGTGGTAAATTGCTTTATATCTGGAATTAAATTTAATATGAGCATGAATAACTCTTTGTTAGCCATATTTATATTCTGTTTATTAAATAGTATATTAGAACCACTTATACTAGCTAATATATATGATTTAGCCGGCTGCAGAATAAAATTTCTTGGATACGCAGCAGTTGGAATAAACATCATCATGATGTATGCTCTTTTTTGGAGCAAATACACAGTGCTTTTTAATGATGCAGGTATGGTGACTTGGATATTACAAGTTGTAGGCTTAGGTATCCCCATATTAATTTATGAAAAAACCGAGGATATAACTATATGGAATATTCAAAGAATTATATATAATTTAATTGTTTTATATTTTGGTGGATTTGATATAATAAAGCTATTACATATATAAATATTCTTGAGAGGAGAAGGTTTTATGAATCCAATAGTTACAATAAAGATTAAGCAAGGTGGAGTTATCAAAGCAGAATTATATTCCGAGGTGGCTCCTAATACAGTAAAGAATTTTATCAGCCTTATAAATAAAGGATTTTATAACGGACTAACATTTCATAGGGTTATACCTGGCTTTGTTATACAAGGAGGATGTCCTTTAGGAAATGGTACAGGGGATCCAGGGTACAGCATTAAGGGAGAATTTAATGCTAATGGCTTAAAGAATGATTTGAATCATACAAAAGGAGTATTATCCATGGCAAGAGCAGGTCATCCTGATTCTGCTGGAAGCCAATTCTTTATTATGACAGGAGATGCCCCACACTTAGATGGGCAATATGCAGCCTTTGGAAAGGTTATAGAAGGAATAGAAGTAGTTGATGAAATTGCTGCAGTAAAGACAGATTTTAGAGATAAACCTTATGAGGACGTCATAATGGAAGAAGTAACAGTAGACACCTTTGAAACGGAGTATACTGAACCAGAAGTAATTCATTAAGAGAGGAGGGTGTGCTTTGAAAAACAACAAATGCATGCTTATATATGGATTTACTGATGATGAAAAAGAGATCTTAAATGCTATAATAAAGGATGTTAAGGAATCAAAATTAATAGAAATATCCGAAACAATGACACTTATGACTCTAAAAGATATCATTAATGGACTTAAAATAGATGTGGTTTCCGGCAGTGTGCCAGATGAAAAAGTGATTATCTTTAATAATTACAGCGATGAAGAATTAGAAGCTACCATAAAGGCAATAAGAACTAATTTGAAGAGCAGACCTATAATGGCGGTTGTTACAGAAACCTCAATTAACTGGACATTTTCTGACTTGATTAAGCATTTGATAGAGGAAAGAGAATGGTATAAATCAGAACAAAACCGGAGGGAATAACTTGAGCAGAGTAGGAGAAAAAATTAAGGAAATAAGAGAACGGGCTGGGCTCTCTCAAAAAGCTTTTGGAAAGAAGCTAGGAGTAGCAGAATCTTTTATTAATGATGTTGAACTAGGAAGAAAGGTAGTTAATGAATCCTTTATAAATAGAGTATCAAAGCTATTTAAAAGTGATATAAATGATATTTCAATGTCAGAAGCAGCAGATGACAAAGAAGAAAAAACATTTATTCCAAGTACAACTTCTTTTAAAAAGAAAGAAGTATCTCCTAAAGCAGAAATAAATGATGCTTGGAGCGGAGCTTTTGGATCTGTGCTTAAGGGAGTTTCAATTTATTCTTATGATATGAAGAATGTAATTGGAACTAAGCTGATGCCTATACAAAACAATAAAATTGAAGGACATGGTCAGGATAAAGTTTTCTACATAAAAATAGAAGATGAAGATATGAGCGGCTTTAGAATATTAAATGGTGACTTAGCTTTTGCTTATAGCATAAATGAAGTTGAAAATAATGCTATATGTTTAGTTGAATACAAGGGTGAAAGAAAAATCAGACAAATTAAAAAACTAGATAGCAACAAGCTGCTTTTAATAAGCAATCACGGTTCTGTTAGAACTGAGACTATGCCTATTAAGGAAGTTAAGGCTATAGCTAGAATTAAAAGAATAGAATTTGAAATTTAAAAAATCCACATATGTGGATTTTTTAAATTTGTGCAAATTGTATTCCTTTGTAGAAGGTGTTTAAAATATTTGAATAGCTTAAACCGTTTTTTCCCATCTCTATAGCAGCATACTGGCTCATGCCTACTCCATGACCATAGCCGCCTCCGTAAAAAGCATATCCATCATTGTTCTTTTCAAAAGAAAAGAAGGAGGAGGGCAGTGAATCACTATTTATAGCAATTTTATTCTTCACAGAAATGATGGGAATAGTAGTGTCAGAATATTGTTTGCTGGTTTTTATGGAGCCACGTACATACATATCGCTAGATACATCTATTTCTATATCTCCATCAAATAAAAATCCTATTGTTATTATATTTCCAGCTGAACCTCGTTTAAGGACCTTAATATCATTTAATTTTGTTAATGAAGGTAAATTTTTAATAGTTTTGCCTTTTTTCTTTATTACTAAATATTTCCTAACATCGTCGTTATTATAATATTTATTTAAAGTCTTACTAAGTGTTTTTGTAAGAGCCTCTGAAGGGTAGGATACTTTCCATCTAAAGTATTGAGAACTGCTGTCAAGTGCAGCAACTGAAGTATCTTTGTAATATGAAAGCCACTGATCTTCAGAAGTTGGAACATTACCGCTGCTAGTGAGATAGGTGCCAAATTTAAGATATTTATTAGCAATAGTGTTACTGTCTCCAAGCCATATATCACTGAAATTAGCCCCGAAACCATTGGAGGTTGAATAATATTTAGCATCTATAGGAGTGCTATTGTAGGTCATGATAATGCTCTTAGTAGAATTTACAGCCTCAGTGGTGGAAGTTTGGGCATAGACATTATTGTAAACTTGACTTTTGGTACTATCATCTACATAGTACCCTTCATCTGCAAATCTATTTGAAAGCATATCAGAAATAGCATAAGTTCTTGCAGCTATAGCCTGACATTTTAATGCTTCCATTGGACTTTTTGATGGCATCTCTGATGGAACGACTTTTGTAAGGTAGTCCTCCAGAGGAACTTCATTAATTAATTCTAAGCCGCTACTGTTATTAGATATATCTAATGAACCATTATATGTTGGAATCATATTGCCGTCAGCTCTTTTAATCGAGGTAACAGATATTCCATCTCCAGATATGTATAGCCTATTTGAAAAGATTCTAGATAATCCATTGATTGTTAGATTTATTCTGCTGCCATTTTTCTCAAAAGAAATTTTAGTCTTTTCAGGAATATCAGCTGAATAATTTTCGGTTTTACTGTACACTTTTAAAGGAGATTTTGCTTCTATTTCTATAGTCTTATGATAAACACTTTTAAAATCAGTGTCTGATATGGCCACCATCATGGTTGAGTAATCCACGGGAGTCATAATAAAAATATTAAGCAATCCCTTTTGGTTTTTGTAGGATGTAATATTATCCTTACCAATTATGAGCTTAGAAGGATCAGATACAGAAATTTTATTGTTTTTATCAACATAGTAATAGTAAGTTTTTTTGGCTAAATTTTGATTGCCGGACAGTTCCATATCGTAAGAATCAGACTGCTTTTTCATCACTCTTTCTTTTTTACCATCAACAGTTTTAAAGTCATAAGCTTTAAATAGGTTGTATTTAAAATTTACCACAGAAAGCTTATTTAATGATTGAACATCCTTGGTTTTAAATCTTTTTTCCTTATTTCCAATGAAAAATGAGGTGTAGGATGAAGAAGTATCGATTACTACAGCATTTTCAACAGTTCTAGGGTAAAGCAGAACAAGTGCTAAAATCAGTAGCAACAATGAAAAAAAAGCTGAAAGTATGTAATAAAATCTTTTATTTATAATCTTTATTTTCATAGTTATCCACTCCTTTATTATAGTTTTTCGCTATTATTATTTTATGATGAATACACATAATAATGCTCAATACACTATTGTACAATAATATAGTATATAATATAATTATATATTATATTATATAAAGTTCCATCAAAATATTACAAAAAACTAAGGAAAATCTTATATATTAACAATTCTCTTACTCTATTGTATAATATAAAGAAAGTATAAAGGCTCGAATAAAAATAATTGGAGGTTTTAGATATGAAAGGTACAGTAGTAGCTACATGGCTTAAAACGTGTAGGAAGTTGTACGACGACTCAACTGTGGACAAGGCTATGATTTCTGTGGGGTGGAAGCCTGAAAAAATATTTACACCTACTGAAAATGTAGAAGACAGTCAAATAATGAAAGCAATAGAAACCGTTGCCAGCAGTAAAAATATTTTAGTTAAAGATTTATGGAGAAGCATTGGGAGGGACAATATTCTTGCCTTTCATAGAGATTTTCCAGCGTTCTTTAAGCAAGAAAATTTATATTCATTTTTTAAATCACTTTTTGATATTCATGTAGTTATGACTAAGAAATTTGCAGGTGCAAAGCCTCCTTTGGTAGATATAAAACCTATAAGCAGCAGAGAAGCTGTCTTTAGCTATAACTCAAAAAGAGGAATGTTTGATTATTGCATGGGATTAATAGAGGGCAGTGCAGAATTTTTTAATGAAAATATAGAATTGGAAGAACTTGAAAGAACACCAGATAGCATGAAACTTAAAATTAAATTTGACAAAGATATATATTTTAAAAAGAAATATTTATTCAATAGTATACTTTCTTTAGGATTCATAAAAAATATATCTGGCAAAATAGGAATTTTTACTTTTATAGTATCCACATTATCTTTGCTTGCAATTGTCGGAACAGGAAATATCATAAAAGTATTTGCTGGTTCAGTCATCGCTTCTTTAGCAGCAGTTTTATCCTCTTTGCTTTTAAATAGACCAGCTAAGATGATATCTGAAGAGATGAATAGAATTATTAAAAATGAATACATGGTGGATAGTGACATAGTTACTAAGGATGAGCTTGAAAGAATCTTCAAGCTTATAAATGACCATAAAAAAGTTATTAAATCTGATTTTATAGGATTTAAAGGTGTAACTGATGAAATGAACACTTTTGTACAAACTATAAATGAAATAGGCAAGGATATGAGTACTACATCTAATGAAATTGCTGGAGTAGTGGAACAAATGGCTGATGGAGCTGTTGAGCAGGCAGAAAATACTGGCGAGGCAGTGGCAAAGCTTAACAAAAACATAGAAGCACTAAAATCAATAGTGGACAATGAAAATAGAAATAAAAATGAACTTGAAGCTGCAATGTCTAAGATTAATGATAGCTATTCTGGAGTTGATACCGCAAGTAACAACATAGTAAGTACTATGGAAAAATTTGAATTGGTTAAAGAAAAAGGAAATGAACTAGAAGAAAAAGCTGGAGATATTAAGAGCATAGTAGGAATAGTTCATGGCATTTCTGAACAGACTAATCTTTTAGCACTTAATGCATCCATTGAAGCTGCACGAGCAGGAGAGATGGGGAAAGGCTTTGCTGTTGTTGCAGAATCCATAAGAAAATTAGCTGAACAGTCTAATGAAGCAGTAGGAGATATAAATAAAAACTTAGAACAGTTTGTTAGTGAAATAAAATCTTTAGTTGAAAGTATTGCTTCTCAGTATGATGTATTAAATCTTGAAACTAAAAACCTTGAGAATGTAAGAAATATAAGCTTTGAAGCAAATAAATCAATTAAGTCTGTAGCTGCATCAACTATAGAAACTATAAATGACTTAAATAGAGAATCTGAATACATTTCAGCAGTATATGATAAAATAGAATCGCTTGCAGCAATTGCCGAAGAAAATTCTGCGGCAACAGAAGAAGTAAGCGCAAGTATAGTTAATTATACAAATGATACAAAGAAACTTATAGATAACATAGAAGAGTTCCAAAAGATAACCGAAACCTTCAAATCAGATTTAGGTAAATTTAAGATATAGTATTACTTCAATTTTGGCTCTGTTTTAAGTCAGTGTAAAATCAACACTGATTTAAAACAGAGCATTTATTACTTTTAATCTAATTAACCCCATCCAAATTAAAGCTGGGAATGAATACTTTTGATTGAGTTCCTTCGTCTTGAATAAATCCATTCTTTACGCCTAAATTTAATGCGTAATCTATTAATGCATCATAGTGCTCAGGTTTTAAAGTTTTATTTATTTCAGGATATAATTTACAGTTTTCCATTGGAGTGTATTGATTCATTATACTTATATATATCTCATCTTTAAAGGTGTTATATAGAAAATCTATTATTTTTTTAGAGTCAAATAGCAAACCTGGAAGCATCAAGTGCCTTACAATCACACCTTTTTTTATAAGTCCGTTTTCAAACTTTGGACTTCCAACCTGATTAACCATTTCTTTTATTGCCTCGGAAGCTTTTAAAAAATAATCAGGAGCCTTTGAATATTTAGTAGAATACTTACTACTGTAATATTTTAAATCAGGGAGATAAACATCTATTGTTCCTTTAAGCAGCTTAATAGTTTCAATATTCTCATATCCGCTGCAATTATATAATATAGGAATAAATAAGCCGCTTGCTTTGGACATGTTTACAGCAGCAACTATCTGAGGAACATAATGAGTAGGCGTCACCAAATTTATGTTATTAGCTCCAGAAGCTTGAAGCTCAAGGAATATATCCGATAGTCTTTCAATGGAAATTTCTGTACCAGCACTTTCTTCACTTATCTCATAATTTTGGCAAAACACACATCTTAAATTGCAGTTAGAAAAAAATACTGTACCTGAGCCTTTTTTTCCAGAAATACAGGGTTCTTCCCAATGATGCAGAGCAGCCCTGGCAACCTTAAGCTTATAGGATGCTTTGCAGTAACCTTTTTTTCCAGCTAGTCTATTTACACCACAGTTTCGTGGGCACAAATTACAATTTTCTAAAGTGCTTCCTTTAAGCAAAATTAAATCATCCATAGTCTTAATCCCCTTATACATTTACAAATAATCTGCTGTTTATTATATTACTTATGTATTTTTTGTTCAAGTGTAAATGCATGCTTACCTTAAAGCATAGACAAAAAAATTAAAAATTTTTTAGATAAAAAAAGGTGCATTGTATTAAAAACAGCAAGCTTATGATACCGTAGCCTGGGTATAAAAAGCTTATAAGATTTGAAAAACCTATTTGCGAGATAGGCAGTGCAATTAATGCTACCAGAAAAATAGATTTCTTATATGAAAATTTAAATAAATTACTTTGGCTATTTGAGCTTTCAAGAGCTTTAGCTACGCTATATATATCAGAAATAACAGTAGAGAACATTTCCATCCAAATTATTATAAGAAGCAGTATTTGAATGGATTTTCCAAACCGGTTGGATATGTATAATAAGGGGATTTCATATTTGTATATATAGGGTACATTTAGGAGAAGCATAAAATTGATAGCTAGACATAATAAAGTCAGAACCACCGCGCCTAGTGTTACTCCGCTTATTAAAGTAAACTTATTTTTATATTCATGGCATAAAGGGACTATGACTCCTGAGCAGCTTAGCATATTAAAACCAGTATATAGTAAAGTAAAAAAGAACCAATAATTTTTTGATTTTGGAATTAAAACTAAAGTATAAATATTAAAGCTGTCTTTAGAGAATAATACATATAGAACAAAAATAATTGTGATTATTGTGACCAAGGAGGGAACTATAATGGAATTTACACTAACAAGACCTTTTGTATTTTGCATTAATACTACAATAGTAGGAATTAACATCACAAGAATACCAAGCCATTTAGAAACTCCAAAGTATTGGTTTATGAGAGCACCACTGCCAGCAAGTATTATTGCACAGCCGCTTATTAAAAAAAATCCTGTTATATAGTCTATAGCTTCACCTAGTATGCCTGGACTAATTAACCTTATAAATTCAGTATAGGATTTTAAATCATATTTAAGTGAAATTTTTATAAACATAGAACATAAAAATATGTACAATAATCCACAAATTAATATTCCAATAAAGCTTATATATCCATAGCAGGTAAAAAATTGTGAGATTTCTTTACCTGAGGCTAGTCCGGCTCCAACTATGGTACCTATAAAAACTGAGCTTACTTGTAGCATTTGCCATAATTTGTTCATAGAATTAATACCTCCTAAAATATCCCTATATTTAAATATATAGTGGTAATAAAGATTTTATAAATTAATTTTTAATTTTGTGAAAAAATATAATTAGTTTTTAAATAAAGAATTGAAGAAAGTTGGAGGTGGTTTGACTTGAAAAAATTTATTTCAGCAATATTACTTTTAATACTATGCTTAGGAACAGCAGGCTGTAAGTCAGAAAAATCTGAACAAAGCCAATCTGGAAGTCAAGAAAATTTTGATATAAAAATAGCAGCTAATATATTAGATTCATACATGAAGGTTATTCAGAGCGGAGACGAAAAAAGCGCTGAAAAGTTTTACGGAGATGAGTTGGCTAAAAATAAAATAACATCATCTAACACAGATTTGAAAATACAGGGCTATAAGACGGAGGAAATAAATGAAGTAGGAAAGAGCGGAGTGTTCAAAGTTAAAGTTGTAAAATCTGTTTCCAATAAACCGTTAACTTTACTTGATGATTATAATATAAAAATTGAAAGTGTAAAAAATGAATATAAGATTACTAATATAGAAAGCAACAATAATAAAGAAGCTTTTGTGGAAGATAATGCTATAAGGTTAAGAAGTAAAAATGAAGTAAAAAATAATTTGGTCATGGATTTGGGAGGACTGCCAAAATACGCTTATCCAAGTGAGGATATGGCAAAACTTAATAAGGTACTTGTACCAAAGGATAGATTTGGAATGATGTGCTTTGATTATTCAGGTGAGAAGATTGCCATAACTACCAATGCCGGTGATAACTATCTAGGAGTGATTAAAATAGATGAAAGTATGTCTCAGTCCGGGCAGGGAGGAAGTTCTGGAGGAGGAGGTAGTGCTGGAGGAAGCTCAGGGTCCTCTGGAGGATCTGCAGTAAATATAAAGGAACCTCCTATTGGCAAGGAGATAGTCTCTCTAGATATTATTAAAAATTCATCAATTGATTTAATGAATTTTTCTTTAGAAGAAAAAAGTATAGTGGTTCAATTTAAAAATAGCAGTAAGGCCACTGCAATAAGATTATATGATGCTGATACTGGAGAAATAAGTGATTATGACTTTGAAAAAAA
This sequence comes from Clostridium sp. 19966, assembly GCF_032335695.1. Lineage (NCBI taxonomy): Bacteria > Bacillati > Bacillota > Clostridia > Eubacteriales > Clostridiaceae > Clostridium > Clostridium sp. 19966. The sequence continues at coordinate 14,946 of NZ_JACTOJ010000007.1, read as the reverse complement.
TTTTTCATCAGATAAATTCGATGTATTATTCTCCTCCTTCGATAAAGAAGTGCTGAATTTTGAAGTAAAAGATAGAGGAAATGCCGGTAAAGGAAATGCAGATAAGATTGGTAAATGGCAGCTTAGCTTAAAAGAAATGAAGGCTAAAAAAATATAGATATATTTTATTATCACTCTGTGTTGTGATAAAATGAATTATATTGACTCTGTTTTAAATCAATATCGATTTCTATACTGATTTAAAACACATTCATTATCTAATCAGACATGGAGTGATAATTTGAAACAGTGGGGAGATAAAAGATATTATAGTTTAAATTATTTTTTAAGGGAAAAGTTTGGAGAAAAAATATTTAAAATATCTCTGGATGCAGGTTTTTCATGTCCCAATAGAGATGGCAAAATCAGCAGGGGAGGCTGCATATTTTGCAGTGAAAGAGGTTCAGGAGACTTTGCAGGCTGCAGAGATTTTTCTATAACTAAGCAATTTCAAGATATAAAAGTCATGATGAATAAAAAGTGGAAGGAAGGAAAATATATATCTTATTTTCAAGCCTATACTAACACTTATGCAAATGTGAGCATACTTAGAAAAAAATATGAAGAGGCTATAAAGCAGGAAAACGTAGTTGGGCTTGCTATAGCTACAAGACCAGATTGCATAAGCGATGAAATCATAGAACTTTTAAAGGAATTGCAGAAAAAAGTATATATATGGATAGAGCTTGGACTTCAAACAGTAAATGATGAGGTAGCAAATATAATTAATAGAGGATACAAATTAGAAGTGTTTGAAAAAACACTGAGCAGGTTGAGAAAAGCAAACATAGATGTGGTTGTGCATACTATATTCGGACTTCCTAATGAAGAGAAAAAAGATATGCTTAATACAGTGAAATACTTATCAGAGCGCGATATTCAAGGAATCAAATTTCACTTGCTGCATGTGATGAAAGACACACCACTAGAGAACTTTTATGATTCTGGAAGGCTTAAACTTATGAGCATGGAGGATTATATAGCTACAATATGTGATGCCATAAAGCTTTTAAGGGAAGACATAGTTGTGCATAGGCTCACTGGAGATTCTCCAAGAGCGCTGTTAGTAGGACCGGAATGGAGTCTTAAAAAGTGGGAAGTGCTTAATTCAATAGATAAACGATTGTCTGAAAACAACTGGTATCAAGGTTTGGATTTTCATACAAATTAATATTGAGAGTTTTGTGATTTTTACGTATAGATAAAACCATTACATAGCGTTAAAATTAAGATAGTAAAAATAATGAATTCGGGGTGAATATAATGGCAAATTTATCATTAAGACATATTTATAAAGTATATACTGGTAATGTAACTGCTGTAAAGGACTTCAATCTTGAAATAGAGGACAAGGAGTTCGTAGTATTCGTTGGACCATCTGGCTGTGGTAAGTCAACTACTCTAAGAATGATAGCTGGACTAGAAGAAATATCACAAGGTGAACTTTATATAGGAGATAAGCTAGTTAATGATGTAGCTCCTAAAGACAGAGATATCGCCATGGTTTTCCAGAACTACGCTTTGTATCCACATATGAGTGTTTATGATAACATGGCATTCGGACTTAAGCTTAGAAAAATACCTAAAGATGAAATCGATAAGAAGGTAAAAGAAGCTGCTAGAGTACTTGATATAGAGCATCTTTTAGACAGAAAGCCAAAAGCTCTTTCTGGTGGACAGAGACAAAGAGTTGCGCTCGGAAGAGCTATAGTAAGAGAACCAAAGGTATTCTTACTTGACGAACCTTTATCAAACTTGGATGCTAAGTTGAGAGCTCAGATGAGAACTGAGATATCAAAACTTCATAAGAAATTATTAACTACTTTCATATATGTTACACATGACCAGACAGAAGCTATGACAATGGGTAGCAGAATAGTTGTTATGAAAGATGGACTTGTTCAGCAGGTAGATACTCCACAGTATATATATGATCATCCAGCAAACATATTCGTAGCAGGATTCATAGGAAGCCCACAGATGAACTTCCTTGATGCAAAGCTAGCTGAAGTAAACGGAAAAGTTTCAGTTACATTTGGAGAAGACGTTATTCCTCTTCCAGATGATAAAGCAGCTGCACTTAAGGAAAAAGGATATGTAGGAAAAGATATAATAATGGGTATCAGACCTGAAAACATAGATGAAGCTGTAGGCAGTGAAAGCGTACTTGTAGAAGCAACTGTTGAAGTAACTGAATTAATGGGTGCAGAAACTTATATTTATCTACAAAAAGGTAAAGGAAATTTAGTTGCTAGAGTTAATGGTACTTCAAAGGCTAAACCAGGAGATAAGCTTAAAATAACTTTAGATGCTACAAAGATTCATGTTTTTGATAAAGAAACTGAAATAACAGTTATTTAGTAGCTTATAAAGCATAGATTTAAATTTAATTTCTAGAAATTTATAATCATAATAACAGCAAGGAGTAACGATTTTTGTCGTTGTTTCTTGCTGTTAATATTATAGCGCATTTTTCAAAAACTTGGTATAATTTATATGTATTATAAAAACTGTATGATTTTTATGATGTTGTAGTATTAATTATTTATTTTGTTTGTAAATTAACAGCATTGGAGAGAATAGCAATGTATAATTTTAAAAATTATTTACAAGATTTAAGTGAAAATAGTGGTATAATTTTTGATCTAATAGGTGAAGATGGAACGATTTATTTTGGCAATAATTCATCCGATAGAGGAAATAGTATTTCTTTGCGTGTAAAATTAGGAAAAAGTAAAGCAGATGTTATCTTAGATAAGAAATATGAGCTCTGTATACCTATTTTAAAGTACTCCATTGAAAATAAATATAAAGAGCTATTTTCATTGAGAGAGCAGTCCCTAATAGATATACTAGAAGGCAAAGAAGTAGGCATAACAGGATTAGACAGAAACCTTCCTTTTATACCAAATGGCTGTGTGCTTTTTCTTGTTAACGTGGATGGAAGCAAGTATGAAGCACTAAATATTATTAAACAGCTGTATAATGAACAAGATATAGTAAGTATAATATATGGAGATAATATTATTATACTTGGAAAGTTTGAAGAGATTATAGAACATGCAAACAGTATAAAGGAATCAATAGTATCGGATTTATATTGCAAATGCTATGTGAGCTTTTCTGAAGTAGCTTATAGCGCTGAAGGAATAAAGAAAGCTTACGAAGATGCAAAGGAATGCATGGTTTTAGGAAAAAAATTTGGCATAAAAGGCGAAATATATGACTATAATAATATGATTTTCGAAAAGCTTGTTTACAATATTAATGAAAGAGTGAAGACAGAGCTCTTTGAAGAATTTAAAGAGAAGTTTGGCGTATTTGATAATGAAATGATAAATACCATAGAAGAATTTGTAAGCAGCGGTTTAAACATAAGCGACGCTTCTAGAAAATTATATATTCATAGAAATACATTAATATATAGACTGGATAAAATAAACAAGGACACAGGATATGACATAAGAAATTTTAAACAAGCCACTATATTTATAATAGCCTTTTTAGTATGGAAGGAAAAAAGATAATATGAACGCTGATATAATTATATCTGCAGATGATATAAAGGAAAGCAAAATTCGGGATAAGGTAGTTATTGTGATTGATATGCTTAGAGCTACTTCTGTTATAACTACTGCCTTTATGAATGGCTGCAAAAATGTAATACCTGTACTTACAGTAGAAAGGGCTTTAGAAATAGCAAAAGATAAAAAGGGATGCATATTGGGCGGAGAAAGAAAGGCTGTTAAAATAGAAGGCTTTGATTGCTCTAACTCGCCTTTAGAATACACTTCTGATATAATTAAAAATAAAGAACTTATCATGACTACCACTAATGGAACAAGAGCTATAAATGAATGCAAAGCTGCTCATAAAATTTTAATCGGTTGTTTATTAAATGCCAAGGCTTGCTCAGAAGCAGCATCGAAATATGACAGGGATGTAGTCATAGTGAATGCTGGAACCTATGGACAATTTTCTATGGATGATTTTATCTGCAGCGGATATATCATAGAGTGCATGACAAAACAAGAAAAAATAAAATTAACGGACATAGCTTTTACTGCAAAGCACATATATAAGCAGCATGAAGATATATTAAGCTTTATAAAGGATGCTAACCATTTTAATGTAATTAAATCCCTGGGACTTGAGGAGGATTTAAATTACTGTATTCAAAAGGATATAACTGACGTGGTGCCTTACTTGCAAGGGGAAATAATATTAAGTGATTAAGGTAGGAATATAATATGGGTATATCAATTATTTTTTTGATTATTTATTTAGCTGTAATAGTTGGTGCAGTATATTTTGTAATCAAGATTGCAGTGAAACACGCAATAGACGAGTCTATGGAAGATTTACAAAGAAGCCTATATCATGTATTAAAGCAAATTGATACTGAGAAAGAGTGGAATAAAAATAATACTAAGTGAGAATGCTATAGCATGAGGTGATGATAATATGAAGGTTATCAGCAGCATGCTATTTTTTATTATGCTTATAAGCAATCAATTCAGCAATCATAGAACCTATGAGTTTTCTTTAGGTAAGCAAAAGTATAGCATAGAATTACCTAGAGGATTAGAAATTAGTAATGATAATAGAGCAGAGCGAGCCGTTAAATTCACCTTAAAGGGTAAGGATATACTATATTTAGAGAAAATAAGTTCCTTGCATAATCACTGCGAAATAATAGAGTGCTGGAATATAGAGGGGATGGATGGCATAGGAAAAGCCTATGTATTAAAATGCACTTTACCGGCATCGGAGGAGAGCAATAAATGCTGGTATCAGATTGCAGGAAGTTTGGCTCTAAAAGGAGATAAACTACATGTATATATGAATACAGAAGAAAAGGATATAGCAGCAAGTATAGGTGCGTTTGAAGAAATACTGAAGAGTATTAAACTTGCATAGTATTGCTTGCTTTAAAGGATTTATAATTTGCAATTAAAAAAAGTGGCCTGTGCCACTTTTTATATAACCTGGAATATATAGAACTTTAAATAATAGGATTCATCTGAAGTCCATAAAATAGGATGATCAGGGGCCTGAGTTTTAAATTCCACCTGTCTTAATGTCCTTCTAGCATCGTGAGCTGCATCTGCTATAGTTTTTGAAAAAAGCTCAGGAGTCATAAAATGTGAGCAGGAGGCAGTTACTAAATAGCCGCCGGATCTTACCATTTTAAGACCTCTTAAATTTATCTCCTTATAACCTCTTATGGCTCCCTTAACTGCATCTCTGGATTTAGTAAAGGCCGGAGGATCCAGAATAACTACATCAAATTGTCTATCTTCCTTAGACCAGCGCGGAAGTACGTCGAAGGCATTGTGACATTCAAATTTAGCAATGTCTGATAAGCCATTTAACTCCGCATTCTTTGTAGCGAAATCAACTGCATGTTGAGATACATCTATTCCTAGGACGCTTTTTGCTCCTGAAATGGCAGCATTTAAAGCAAAGGAACCAGTGTGAGTAAAGCAATCTAATACCTCTGCATCCTTGCATATTTTATGTATGGCTTTTCTATTTTCCTTCTGATCCAAAAAGAAACCTGTCTTCTGTCCCTTTTCTATATCCACATAGTATTTAACTCCATTTTCTACTATTTGAACCATAGTATCGAAAGGTTCTGTCAGAAAACCAGTTTTAAGCTCCATGCCTTCAAGCTCCCTAACATTTGCATCACTTCTCTCATATACTCCTTTGGCAGCATACTCTTTTACAAGAATATCTACAATGATGGATTTATATCTATCTATGCCAAGTGCCAGAGACTGAATAACATAATAATCCTCAAATTTATCTATTATTATACCTGGAAGAAAATCTGCTTCTCCAAATATAAAACGGCAGCTGGAGGTATCTATAACCTTTTTTCTATAATCCCAGGCAGCCTTTAATCTTTTCTTAAAAAATTCTTCATCGATTTCTTCATTTATATCACGAGTCATTATTCTTATAGCTATCTTAGATGCATCGTTAATATAGCCCTTTCCTATAAATTCGTTTCTGAAATTATAGATTTCTACTATATCTCCGTTAACGTAGTCACCATCATATTGCTCTATTTCATCAGTATATATCCAATTGTGTCCGTTCTCTGCTTTCTTTCCTTTACCCTTATATAGATAGAACTTTGCAGCCATGTAAAATAGACCTCCTCAAAATATGTATATCTTTATATTTAGTATTAAATTACATATTTCCTCAATATGCAAAATATCCATTTATAAATCATATCTATTGTATTACATAATTTATAAATATTCTATAACAATTTTAGATAAAATATACTTTGACATGGGGGACTTGCTTGCTTTAAAATATAAATCAGATTGTGTAATTAAAGTGAAAAATTATAGATGTTATGGGAGATGGATATGAGTATATTAACAGTTAAAAATATAAGCTATGGTTTTGGAGACAGGGCTATTTTTGAAGATGTTTCCTTTAGACTTCTTAAGGGTGAGCATGTTGGTCTTATAGGTGCCAACGGGGAAGGTAAATCCACCTTCATGAATATGATAACTGGCAAGCTGACTCCAGATGAAGGCAAGATTGAATGGGCAAGCAGAGTGAGAGTTGGCTATATGGATCAGCACACTCAATTAGAAAAAGGAAAAACCGTAAGAGATGTGCTAAGGGATGCTTTTAAATATCTTTATGATTTAGAAGAGGAAATGCTTAAGATAACTGATAAGATGGCAGAGGCTTCCGAGACTGAGCTTGAAAAGCTTCTAGAAGATATGGGAACAATACAGGATATACTTGATAACAGCGGCTTTTATGTGATAGATATAAAAATAGAAGAGGTGGCTTCAGGTCTTGGCATAAAGGATATAGGACTTGATAAAGATGTGGATGATCTAAGCGGGGGACAAAGAACAAAAATTCTTTTGGCTAAGCTGCTTTTAGAAAATCCAGATATTCTTCTTTTGGATGAGCCTACTAACTATTTAGATGAAAAGCATGTGGAATGGCTAAAAAGATTTCTTCAAAACTATGATAATGCATTTATATTAATATCTCACGACATACCATTTTTAAATAGTGTTATCAATCTTATATACCATGTAGAGAATAAAAAGCTTAATAGATATGTAGGAGACTATAATAATTTTGAAAAGCAATATGAAGCTACAAGAAAGCAGGTAGAGGCAGCTTACGAAAGACAGCAGCAGGAGATAGCAAAGCTTGAAGATTTCATAGCTAGAAACAAAGCTAGAGTTGCTACTACCAATATGGCTAAATCCCGACAAAAGGTTTTAGATAAAATGGAAAGAATAGAGCTTCCAAAGGATAGAATAAAACCTGAGTTTAACTTTAAGGAAGCTAGAACTTCAGGAAAGGTAATATTTGAAACTAAAGATTTAGTTATAGGCTATGATAAGCCTCTTACTAATTCATTAAATTTGAGAATGGAAAGAGGACAAAAAGTAGCTTTAGTAGGAGCTAACGGTATAGGAAAGACTACACTTTTGAAAAGCTTGATGGGAATTATTAAACCAATTTCCGGTGAAGTGGAAAAAGGCGATTATCAATATGTAGGCTATTTCCAACAAGAGATAAAGCAAGCTAATTACAATACCTGTATAGAAGAGCTATGGCAGGAGTTCCCTTCCTTTACTCAGTATGAAGTAAGAGCAGCTCTTGCAAAATGCGGACTTACTACAAAGCACATAGAAAGCAAGATGCTTGTGCTAAGTGGAGGGGAGCAGGCTAAGGTTAGACTATGTAAGCTCATAAATAAAGAAACCAATATATTGATACTAGACGAGCCTACTAACCATTTAGATGTGGATGCTAAAGATGAGCTTAAAAGAGCTATAAGAGAATATAAGGGAAGTGTGCTTTTAGTATGCCATGAACCTGAATTTTATCAGGATGTAGTAACAGACATATGGAACTGCGAAGGCTTCAGACTTAATAGCTGATGAAAAAAACGTGGCGTAAAGCCACGTTTTTGTTATACTAGGGATCTGTTTGCTATTTCAGACTTTATCTTTGAAATTATTTCATCCAAATTGGAACTGCCTTCTTCTCCGTTTTCTCTGCTTCTTATAGATACAGTACCCTCAGACTCTTCCTTTTCACCTACAATAAATAGGTAAGGAACTCTTTCATTACGTCCTTCTCTGATCTTGTAACCTATTTTTTCAGCTCTGTAGTCAGTTTCAACTCTTATGCCTTCAGCTTTAAGCTGATCTTCTACCTTTTTTGCATAATCATAGAATTTATCTGAAATAGGTAATATTTTAACCTGAGTAGGTGCAAGCCAAGTTGGGAACTTGCCTTCAAAATGTTCAGTTAATATTCCTATAAATCTTTCTATGCTTCCTAAAATTGCACGATGTATAACTATAGGCTGATGTTTTTCTCCATCCTTGCCTACATAAGTAAGCTCAAATCTTTGAGGAAGCTGGAAGTCAAGCTGTATAGTTCCGCATTGCCACTGTCTGCCTATACTGTCTACAAGGTGGAAATCTATCTTAGGACCGTAGAAAGCACCGTCTCCAGGGTTTATCTTATAAGGCACACCGCTGGCATCTAAAGCTCCCTTAAGAGAACTTTCAGCATTTTGCCAATCCTCATCACTGCCCATGGAATCCTCAGGTCTAGTAGATAATTCCACAGTATATTTAAAACCGAAGCGAGTGTAGATTTCATTGATTAAATTCATTACACCAATTACTTCATCCTTTATTTGATCTGGCAGTATGAATATATGAGCATCATCTTGAGTGAACGCTCTAACTCTCATAAGTCCATGAAGAGCACCAGAAAGCTCATGTCTGTGAACCTTACCCATTTCAGCCATTCTAATAGGGAATTCTCTATAGGAATGTATTTCATTTTTGTATACAAGCATACAGCCAGGGCAGTTCATTGGTTTTACTGCATAATCTTCTTCGTCAATTTGAAGGGTATACATGTTTTCTTTATAATGATACCAATGACCGGAAGTTTCCCAAAGCTTTTTGTTTAATATTAGAGGAGTTTCAATCTCTACATAATCATATTTCTTGTGAAGCTCTCTCCAGTATTTTGCTAGTTCATTTTTTAAGGTTACTCCCTTTGGAAGGAAGAAAGGAAATCCAGGACCTTCGTCCATAAGAGCAAAGAGCTTTAATTCTTTACCAAGCTTTCTATGATCTCTCTTTTTAGCTTCCTCTAATCTTTGCAAATATTCATCCAAAAGCTTTTTCTGAGGAAATGAAGTTCCATATATTCTTTGAAGAGTTTTATTATTGCTGTCTCCTCTCCAATAGGCTCCTGCAACACTCATTAATTTAACAGCTTTCACATACTTAGTTGACGGAATATGAGGTCCGGCACATAAATCTGTAAATTCACCCTGCTTGTAGAAGGAAAGAACAGCATCTTCTGGTAAATCATTTATAAGCTCAACCTTGTAATCTTCATTTTTTTCCTTCATGAACTTTAGGGCTTCTTCTCTGGAAAGTTCAAATCTCTCTACTTTTAAATCTTCTTTTACTATTTTCATCATTTCCTGCTCAATTTTATCAAAATCTTCAGCAGTAAATACATGTTCACATTCTATATCATAATAGAATCCATTTTCTATAGCAGGACCTATAGCGAGTTTAGCGGATGGATATAATCTTTTAATAGCCTGAGCTAATATATGAGATGTAGTATGCCTTAGGGCATCTTTACCTTTTTCGTCCTCAAAAGTAAGGATGTTCACTTGGTCTCCGTCTTTTAAAGTGTAGGTTAAATCAACTACCTTCCCATTAACTTCTGCAGCTAAGGCATCCTTAGCCAGCTTATTACCAAGCTTTTCAGCAAGGCTAAAAGCTGAAGAGTTATCTTCTATTTCTTTTTCCACTTCATTTTTTAGCAATACTTTAATCATTTTTATCATCCTTTCATATTATGAATTTAAATTGTTCTCTTTAAGCATAAACGAGTTTTTGCAATAAAAAAAACAGACATAGCCCCATGCTGGGACGAATGTCTGCTATCCGCGGTTCCACCCAAATTGAAAATAAATTCCTCTTTGACATATATAACGGCATTACCGGTGGTATTTTACCATTGAGGCTACTAAACCACAGCTAGTGGGTAGTTTTCTCACAAGATTGATGGATAAGCTTTCAGCTGGTAACAAATCCTCTCTTTAATCAATGACCTTGTAATACTGTTCCACATCATTGCTAAACTTATTTTTACTAAATTGTAGTTCAATTAATAAAAGCTGTCAATAGAAAAATTTTGTGAATTATTAATAAAAATATGATACAATTGTTTTTGAAGACGTATAATATAATTTCAAGAACAATTTAAGGAAGTGTTACAATGCTAAGATTAAATAGAAATGACCTATGCTGGTGCGGCAGCGGTAAGAAATATAAAAAATGTCACATGGAGGAAGACATGAAATTATATCAGTATGAAGAAAAGGGATTTTTGATTCCTCATCCTAAGTCATTAAAGACTCCTGAAGAAATAGAAAAAATAAAAAAGAGCGCTGTAGTTACAAAAGGAATACTGGATATGGTAGGAGAAAAAATAAAGGAAGGGGTCACTACAGAAGAGATAAATACCTGGGTACATGAGTATACAATATCCCATGGTGCTATCCCAGCAACTCTTAATTATCAAGGGTTCCCTAAGAGCGTATGTACCTCTATAAATAATGTGGTTTGCCATGGTATACCAGATCCAAATACCGTATTAAAGAGCGGAGATATTGTCAATATAGATGTAACAAGTATAGTAGACGGATACTATTCAGATGCCAGCAGAATGTATAAGATTGGTGAGGTCAGTGAAACGGCTTCAAAGATTGTTGATGTAGCAAAGGAATGCCTTTATAAGGGTATAGAAGCAGCTAAGCCTTATGGAGCACTTTTAGATATAGGAAGAGCTATAGAACCTTATGCTAAGGAAAATGGATTTTCTGTAGTAAGAGATTACGGTGGTCATGGTCTAGGAAGAAAATTTCATGAAGATCCCCATGTAGATCATTATGCTAGATATGGCAAAGGTATGCTATTGGCACCAGGTCTTGTATTTACAATTGAACCTATGATAAATGAAGGAACCTATAACGTAAAGGTTCTAGATGACGACTGGACAGTTGTAACTAGAGACGGCGGACTATCAGCACAGTGGGAACACACAGTAGTAATGACTGAAAATGGGTTGGAGATAATAGTTTAGTATGCATAAAAAATGCTGAATAAGATTTATATTATAAGTCTTGTTCAGCATTTTTATTTTTCATTTTGTTTTACTGTGATGAACTAGCTGCTTCGTCAACTACAAATTTAATATTAGAATCTTTCATCCAGCCCTTGATATAGCTGTTATTAATTTGTAAAGACACTAGATACCAGGTAGTATTTAATATCTCTGCGCAGTCTGTTATAGATACTCTTACTGGTTTTACGCATTGAAATACTATAGGCGCATTTTCTAGAGGACTAAGGTATATATAACAATTTTCTGTGGTATATCCATTAGGGTATCGAGGAAGAGAATAAGCTATATTAACTGTTGAAAAATAATTTGCCTGTTTATTGCTCTTACTCCTCAGGGTTTCATTTTGTTTGGTAAGCAGCATTACAGTTCTCTTTTGAGTCTCCATTCGCTGGGTAAAAAATATATATTCGCCTGCAGCAGCGATGACTGCCAATAAAAAGAGAATAAGCAATAAGTCCATCTCCTACAATACAGATTTATTACTATTGTATTTATTAGGATAGAAAAATATGATGAAAAATAAAACATATACATAAAAATATTAATGATAATAGAGGAAGGCTAATTATTAAACTTAGGCTGTAATAGCATTTACAGCTTCACTCATAACCTTGCCAAAAGAATCATTAATGACTAAATCTGCTTTTGAATCTGCAGAAGTAGCACTTTTATTTATAAGTATAAGATTTTTGCCATTAAAATAATTTATAAGCCCAGCAGCAGGGTAAACCACAAGAGAAGTTCCGCCGATAATCAGTGTATCAGCTTTAGCAATTGCTTTTACAGCTCCATTAATAACCTCTTCATCTAAATTCTCTTCATAAAGCACCACGTCTGGCTTGATGGTTCCGCCACATTTAGTACAAGTTGGAACCTCTTTAGCGGATAAAATAAAGTCTGAATCATAAAATGCATGACATTTAACGCAATAATTTCTATGAACAGAGCCATGAAGCTCGAAGACATTTTTACTTCCTGCCAGCTGATGAAGTCCGTCTATATTTTGAGTTATTATAGCCTTTAATTTTCCCATTCCTTCAAGTTTGGCTAAAGCTAAGTGCCCACCATTAGGTGTGGCATTAGGGTATATGAGCTTTGATTTATAAAATTTATAAAATTCTTCTGGATATCTAACATAAAATGAATGGGATACTAATTGCTCTGGAGAGAAAGTAATATTCAATTTTTCATTAAACAATCCTTTTGAACTCCTGAAATCTGGAATTCCTGATTCAGTACTAATGCCCGCACCTCCAAAAAAGACTATATTGCTGCTGTCTTTTAAAATCTGAGTTAATTTTTCTATTTCACCACTCATGAAATCATCTCCCAATATTTAATGGTTTGGCTGTGTTTTAAAAGAATGTTGATAAAGGCGTTTTTCGTCTAGCATGGTTTCTTTCAGAACCCATGTAAGTAACTCTAAGGGCCGCTTTGTTATAATTGGCTACCAATTTTATTGCGCCATCCATGGCGCTAAAATTGCTTTGCCCGTCCTGGGCAAAATTACGCTAATTATAATTCACAATTCCTAAGAGTTTCTAGAACTCCAAAGATAATATCCCCCACTTTTTAAACATAGCCTACCGCACTAAAGGAATGTTTTAACTCAGTGTAAAAATCAACACTGAGCTAAACAGAACCAATGGTTTTATTATGGCACAAATAATAAAAAATGAAAACATCAAGATAGCTAGTTATCGCGATATCAAGATTTCTAGTTTCATCTTGGACTTTAATCTTTTTTAATTGGCAATGTAAATATTATTATGATACTATATTGATGTAAAAAGTTATAAATATGAATGATTTTACCATTAAGATTAAATATTGAAATAAGAAAGGGTGATTAGATTATTATGAAAACAGAAAAATTTTTTACTAATAATTTGGAGGGAAAAGAGAAGTAACCCTCCAAGAAAAATTGAGGAGGATTAAATGGAGTTTATAAAGGTAGATTCAAATTATGTGAGTGAAGCAGTTGCATTAGCTATGACGGAATATGATAGAGAATGCACAAAATGTGGACAATTAATAAAAAGTAATTATAAAGAAAAATTACAAGAGTTAATTGAAAATCTTTTTCAAGCCAAATATGGCATAATGGCACTTGAAAAAGGAAAATTAATAGGATATTTGTGCTTTTATGGACCATGGGATGGCTTTTTCGGTGAAGTAAAGGGAGCTTTTTCACCTCTGGGTGGAAGCGCATTTACTGGGAATGATAGAAACAAGATGGCTTCATTATTATTTGAAAAAGTATCAGAAGAATTAATAAAAGATGAAATATGTAGTATGGCCATATGTATATATGCCCATGATGAAGAAATTGCAAAGTCATTTGTTATGAATGGATTTGGAATCCGATGTAGTGACGCAATAAGAGATTTGAAGGTTAATACGTATATGCATATGAAATTTGATAATATTTCCTTTTCAGAATTAGAGAGAGGTAAATATAGGGACATCAGATTATTAAAAGTAGAGTTAGCAAAACATTTAAGCAAAGGACCTATTTTTTTACTAACTCGTATAAGTACAATTGAGGAATGGCTTAATAATGATGAAAGGCGAATCTTTGTTGCCAAAGAAAATAATGAAATTATTGGCTATATTGAAGTTGGCGATGAAGGTGAAAATTTTATTACTGAGAATAAATCCATGAGAAGCATATGCGGTGCCTATTTTATGAAAGAATATCGCAATAATGAAATTGCTGCAAATTTATTGAATTATATATGTGAAGTACTTAAGTCAGAAGGTATATGTCATTTAGGCGTAGATTGTGAAACCTTAAACCCCAATGCGTTAAGATTTTGGGGAAAATATTTTCAGAATTACACGTACAGCTTTCATAGAAGGATTGATGAAAGAATTATAGGATACAGTAAGTACTTAGATAGAATATAGTTTTATAATAAGAGTACTGCGAAATGAAGAAAGTTTTAGATGATCGTGAAAATTAATATTTGATTTTTAACCGAGACAGGTATTTACAAGAAGTTAAGGCTTTGGAGCGAAGACCTGTCCCGGTGTTTTCTGAAACAGATTTTCTTTTAAGACTGAAGAAGGGAATAACTTCTCTTCTTTAAAAGCTAATTAGTTCAGTACTCTTCGGGACAGTCAATAACCCTAGATACTGCATAAGGTGATTGACTGTCCCGTTTCAAAAACGTAGAATTTTCAGCAAATCTTTATAAACCCAACCTGGTGTATCAATATGTTAAAAATGGCGAAAAAGATAGAAAAAGAAAGTATAAAGAGATTAGTTAAAATATATAAACTATAATAAATATGGAGAATATATTAAACCGTGATACTATATCTAAGTCGCAACTGACAAGTATAAAAATTCAAAAGTAGAAAATACTAAATCAATAAAAAAACTTGAAAAAAATTGTTGACAGATTATCGGTAAAATGATAATATATAAAAGCTGTATGAATGCAGCAAGGTCTTTGAAAATTGAACAGAAGGAAAAATATCAATTCTTTGATATAAAGTAAATCCAGCGAATCTCGAAAGAGATTAGTACAATTAGTAATGAGCAATTCAAACTTTTTAAATTGAGAGTTTGATCCTGGCTCAGGACGAACGCTGGCGGCGTGCCTAACACATGCAAGTCGAGCGAGGAACTTCGGTTCCTAGCGGCGGACGGGTGAGTAACAC